>JBDSBP010000431.1:0-25313 GCA_039921525.1 Chitinophagaceae bacterium
CCCACTCGAGTTTGGTTATTTGCGCATATAAAAAATGGGATTTATGGCGTCAATAATTGGATTAATGGCGTTGATGATTAGCCGTTGTTTTACTACGAAGTCGGAGAAAGATTTCCCCAGTTTTTCAAAAACGTAGCATCCTCTAAAGTTGTTAAGGATATTGTCTATGGATGTTCTATGTTTATTTTTCTGTAGTTCCCATTTGGCTCTTGGTAAATTGATACCAGGGTTTACTTTCGTATTTATATAATCGGCTAAGTGAATAAATGCATGCATAGCCACTATGAACTGCGGTACTTTAACTGCTGCTATTTCGTTCCTTACCTGCGCCTGGCCGCAGCCGTTTGTTGTCTTCTCATCTCTGAAATTCACTTCAATTTCCCATCTCCATAAATAGGCTTGTAACAATAGTTTAATTTCCAAATCATTATCACTACATATCAAGTAAGCTGGTTTTCTATATAGGAGCTTGCCATCATTTTTTAACCGATAACTCAATGGTCTGATGACTACTAATTGGATGGTTTTATCTTGTCCGGCAGATCGCCACTTAATCGACTTGATTATCTTTACATTAAATACGTGTTTTTTTCCTGCAGCCCATCCCTCCACTTCTTGCCAGGAAAAATCCGCAGATTGCCTGATTTGTTCTGGTGTTGGTAGCGGATCTCCATATTTTTTATTTCTACCTTTTGTTTTTTCTGAGTCGGGTAAGTAATTAAATGTTGCATCTTTTCTCACCCTGCCAATCAACGTTACTCCTGCCGGTAATCCCTTCAGGATAGTTCTATTGGTATAGCTTCCATCAACACTTAAATACAATTGTCTTTTCGACGCATCTTGCTCATTGAGCCTTGTTCTTAGTAGCGTTATCCTTTCCAGGCCCTGCTTACTGAGATTTTGTTGTTTCCGCAATTCTCTATATATCACCTTGTCTTCATCCCTACAGTTTTTGGCTGGCTTTTTTACGCTTGGGCAATGATGAAAGTCTACAGGAATAGCCCTGGATTGACTATTAAGATCCGAGTCATCGTGGAGGGATAAGGAAATTTGAATAAATCGTTGAGCCCAAATAAAGTTGGTGTGAAACGCTGGTCCTAAGGGATCCCTGCGCCACGCTGTACCATGAATCTTTTTACCCACTTTTCTTATAATAGTATCATCCATATGTGCAACAATAATTTGCGTAGGTGTTAGCTGCTCCAAAAAAACGGTAGAGGCCACTTCAAATAGTTTATCAGGAATCATTGTACTACCCCAAAACAGTTGATAGGTTGCGGTCCAATCAACAAATTGCCTGCCTACTGCTATAAGCATTCCGGTAATGGTAGCTCTTCCGGTATAACTGAGAAGCCCATGCGCTAGCTCTTTAGCTCTGGATCTGGTCCTTTTTTGCTTAAATGCTTCTTTACACAAATCAAAAATGTTGTCAAAAATTGATTTTAAATTGACTTCTTCTTTAGTTTTTTTTTTAGCGTCGCTACAGCCTCATCCGTTCTTCGTAAAACCAAATTTTGGTGGTCATCAATTAACCACTCTACCACCTCCCCTGCTGTGAACTCGATTGCCTGAGCGACTGCAGCAGGAAAGTTGACATAGTATTGTTCACTTTTTTGTCTTTTTATCATCTGAACTTTTGTCATATACCCCATATCTAGTAATTTAACTAGATACAAAAATACATAAAAAATGACCATTTCAACATGAAATAATCATTTTTTTTATTTTTATAGCCTAAATAACCAAACTCGAGCGGGAGGTCTTTAAGACCTCCCAGGTCGTTACTGAGGCTCATCAAAGTACTGGATACACCAACTATTTTGTGAAGCTTCAAGTTGACACTATTACTCCTAAAGGTTATCATCAGCTTTCTAGTCAGTCTATGGAGAACCCCCTGACAAGATCGATCATCAAATAAGGTTTAAACTATTCAAATGAAGGAAGTTGCCGTCGGATAGATAAGAGGTAAAATATTAACGTAATTAAAGTGCCTGGGTAAAAGCGTGCTAATTTTAAAAGATTTCCCGAGTGCGGGTAGGCCGGGTTACAGCCCTTGCTATCAGTAACTCATACCAGTTTAATTTAGCCTGGGATCGATAGGAAAATTAGCCATCATTTGATATTCACCGCCAAGATGATTTAGGGCGTCTTTCCAGATCTGATCTATTTGTTTATGAAAGATCAGGCTTCGTGTAGCTGGTACCGTAAGCCATGATTTTTCTTTGAACTCGTCGCTCAATTGCCCGCTGCTCCAGCCTGAATAGCCGATGTAGAACCGAATATTATTAACATCCACTTTCCCCGATCTTATCAATGAAATAGCTGTTTCAAAATCTCCGCCCCAATAAATATCATCCACCACTTTAAACCCACCCGGTATACTTGTTGGGTACTGATGAAGAAAGTGAATAGTATCCATCTGAACAGGTCCTCCTAAATAAACAGGAACTTTAATATCTTCTACGCCGGTTATTAATTCATCCAGCGTATATTCATAGGGCCGGTTGAGAACAAATCCGAAACTTCCTTCGTCCTGGTGTTCACACAGAAATACTACGGCCCTCTTAAAATTCGGGTCCTTTAAAAAGGGATCTGCTATAAGCAATATGCCAGGTGCAAGAGTTGTCATTCGTTTTTATGATATGGTCCTTTTATTCAGAAAGTTCGATGTTGCTAAAATCGGAGGGTTTAGATTGAAAGGTATCTGCATATATTACCTCGCTAAAGCTTGACTATCACATTTTCATACTGCTTTCTAAATTACTATTTAAATTGAAAACGCAAAATCTTATTTAAGGTCTGTCATTTTTTTAGTTAGTATAATGCAACAAAACGATGAAATTAAATAGTTTGTATGCAAAACCTTCGTTAAAATGTACTTATAGCAGCAGGTGGCAATAGTAAACCTGCTATAGATATGTACTTTTGCACGTCAGGGAGTTAAGTAATGGGAGGTATTAATCGCTGAAAATATTTTAAATACTGCGTTCAGCATTTCATAATAAAAATTATTTAGTGAAAAAAATTTTCCCTATTATTATTTTATTGATTACTTTATCGCTTGTTGGCATCATCGTTATACAAGTTTCCTGGTTTGAATCCATGCTGGAAAATAAGGAAGAAGAACTGAAAATGCATGTCAGCTCCTCCATACACGAAGTGGCTGAACAATTAATTGCAGAAACCAATACCACCCTGCCAAATCTAAAAAATTCTCCCTTAAAGCCAATTTTTACCTGGCCATCCGACCAGTTATTGAATGAATTTATGAAGCCATCTACGATTTCTTCCCGGTATACGGAATATGAAATCAATGAGAAGATGCGGAAATCATTCAATTATCATGGCTTGAAAGGCACTAAATTTGAATTCGCCATTCTAAATGATGCCGGTTTTTTAGGGTATGAAATGAAGTCAAAGGCCTTTGTAAATATCGTGGAGGACACTGTCAGGCACCTCCAGTTTTTTTACCCGATACAGGCGCCCAGCGGTAGTAATTACGAAGGCTTGGTACCTGAGGAAACGCTGGTGGTGATTGTTCCTAACGTACGGCATATTGTGATCAGCCAGTTGAGATGGATGATCGCGGGCGCCATTTTATTCACCCTGGTGTTACTCGCAGCTTTTTATGTAACATTAAACGCCCTCATCCGCCAGAAAAAATTAAGCGAGATTAAAAACGATTTCATAAACAACATGACGCATGAGTTTAAAACACCCTTGGCTACTATATCCCTGGCAGTAGACGCCTTGCAGAATGAAAAGGTTCTTCAGAGCAGGGAAAAAATGAATTATTTCCGTGGTATAATTAAAGAGGAGAATAAGCGAATGAATAAACAGGTGGAGACAATTTTGCAGGCAGCACTTACAGACAGGCAGGAGCTGCAATTGAATCTCAAACCAATTCATGTGCACGACGTTATCCATACTGCGCTTGGCAATTTCAACCTCCAGCTCCAGGACAAGAATGGACATGCCGATCTTCAGCTGAATGCAACCAATGACCTCATCCATGCGGATGAAGTTCACTTCACCAATATCATCAGTAACCTCGTTGATAACGCTGTTAAATATTCGAAAGATAACCTGCAAATAAAAATAGTAACCTCCAATACAAACAAATCTTTAATTATTAAGATTGAAGACAATGGAATTGGAATGAGTAAGGAAACAATAAAACGCATCTTTGAAAAATTTTACCGCGCCCATACTGGCAATTTGCACAATGTAAAAGGTTTCGGACTGGGACTTAGTTATGTAAAAACAGTGATAGATGCGCACCATGGAAAAATAAAAGTAGAAAGTGTTTTGGGCAGGGGAACGAGTTTTATTATTGAAATGCCCATACAGGTGTGAATATGAGGTATGAGTTTAACTATCAGTCGTCAGCTATCGGCTATCGGCTTTGGCCACCAGGTTGGTACAATGTCACGATGTAAATAACTTGGAAGTGATATAAAAGTCCCTCATGAATTGACCATTCAAACGTCAGGTGAGATAACTTTAAAAAGAAGCATGATTAATTCCTTAATTATTACCAACTTTGGTTAAGTTATATAGTAGGTATGAGGTGAAACGTTCTTGCATACTATTAAAAAATTATTGCCATAAGATTTTATAAAGCCACGTAAAAATTTCTCACATTATTTGCTGATCGGGTTCGGCTCATACCTCATACCTCAAACAAAGAGCAAGCTCCCGTCTCCATAGCTCAAAAAGCGAAAATCATTCTTCAGCGCATATTCATATACTTTAGTCCATTCTTCTCCAATCAAGGCTGATACCAGCAACAACAGTGTTGAATTTGGCTGATGAAAATTGGTGATAAGGCCACGAATAATTTTTGGACGATAAGGAGGAGCAATGAGCATACTTGTTTTAATGATAAGAACCGGTAGTTCATTTCTTACCATCCAGTGTAGGAGAGCTCTCAACGCGCTTGCCGTGGGTATTACATGTTCTTCTAACTGCTCATATACTTCCCATTGTTTTATTTCGAGTTCTTCTAAAGAGATAAACGGGTTACCAGAACATTTTACCCCCATCCAGTATAAGCTTTCCAGGGTTCGAAGCGAAGTGGTACCCACAGCGAAAACATTATCGTGCTGATTTATGAGCTTTTGAATAAAAGCCATCTCCACCTGGATAAATTCAGCGTGCATATGATGTCCGCTAAGGGTTTCACTTTTTACGGGCATAAATGTTCCGGCACCTACATGTAGTGTAAGGAATGCGGCCTGTATATTCTTTGATTGAAGCGAGTAAAAAATATTCTCCGTAAAGTGTAAGCCGGCAGTAGGGGCCGCCACGGAACCATCGGTTTTGGCATAGATAGTTTGATAGCGTTCATTATCCGAAATAATAGTTTCTCTTTTAAGATAGGGTGGAATTGGCATTACTCCAAAGCGGTGCAGAATTCCGGCGAAATTTAGCGAAGCCGGATGCCAGGTGAATTCAATAGTGAAATTACCCTGCAAACGTTCCACGATCCTGGCCCATAAATGAATGGATACGCCGTTTTCTATTATCTCCCACTCCAGGATCTGACCGCGCTTCCATTTACCTGCACCCCCGATCAGGCATTTCCACCAAATTTTTCCACAAATGTTCATGGCGGTTGTGATATCAGGGTACTGCCTATGAGGTTCGAGAGCAAAGATTTCTATTATTCCTCCTGAGGATTTTTGAAATAATATTCTTGCTTCTATCACCCTCGTATTGTTAAAAACCAGCAAGGCTTTTTCGGGAAGATAGTCGGCTATATTTTTATAAGTATCCTGTTGAATAAAACGATTCTTATAAATCAACAGTTTAGATTGGTCTCTTTCTGTTAATGGGAATTTTGCAATGTTGTCTTCCGGTAAGAGGTAATTGAAGTTCTTTACAGATAAATTTCCTGGATGCATAGGTGTTTATTAATAGCTTTCCTGCCTGCAATATTAGGCATAAGGATAAAGTAAAACAGGCAAAAAGCGATCTGTTCGATCTGAGGCCATCAAAATCAATTATTTATCAAGAAAACTTATCCACAGCTTATACACTTGCATTCACAGCTAATTCACATAAAAGATCCCCTATTTACTCTTAAGATAGGCTATGGGCAAGGATTTAAGCCATTATTATTGCCGTGGAAAAATATATAGGCAATATTATGCGTTACAAAGTGGGAAAAAGTGTTATTTTGTGGTAATAAATGTTTTAATATGCTTAATCCCTTGTAAATGATAGGTTTTTTGGGTGAATATGAAGCTACTCTCGACGCAAAAGGCAGGTTTCTTTTGCCTGCTGGTTTTAAAAAACAGTTGCCGGAGGACAGTAGTTTCAAATTCGTGCTTAACAGGGGATTTGAGAAATGTCTCAGTTTATATCCTATTAAAAGCTGGGAACCCATCTTTACGGAAATTAGTAAGTTAAATGATTTCGATCCCAAAGTAAGAGAATTCAGACGTTATTTTTTGAATGGCGCTACTATTTTAGAATTGGACACAGCCGGTCGTTTACTATTGCCTCCAAACCTGAAGGATCATGCAGGACTTGAAAAAGACATAGTGTTGGTTTCGGCAGTAAACAAAATTGAAATCTGGGATAAAAATAAATACCAACAGTTCTTTGAATCTTTTTCACCGGAATCGTTCAGCGCATTGGCACAACAAGTTATGTCGGCAGTGAAGTCGGAGATGTAGGGGGCAGGGCTCGCCCCCGCCCTGACTATATCTGAGATATCAGAAAGAGGAAAAGCAGGTTTTCAATGCTTTAAAATTCATTTTTAGATGTCGACCTATCATACTCCTATCCTGCTTACAGAAGTGATTGAAGCTTTAGCCATCAGGCCGGGCGGCGTTTATGTTGATTGCACTTTTGGCGGAGGCGGACATTCAATGGAAGTTCTTAAACATTTAGACAAGAAAGGAAAACTGATAGTTTTTGACCAGGATGAAGATGCCAGGCAAAACGTACCGGAAGATGATCGAGTGATTTTTGTGCCGCATAATTTCCGCCACCTGCAACGCTTCTTGAAATTACATAAGGTAATACAGGTAGATGGTATCATGGCTGACCTGGGTGTTTCCAGTCATCAGTTTGACGAAGCGGGCAGGGGGTTCTCCACTCGTTTTGAAGCAGATCTTGATATGCGGATGAACAACCGGCAAACACTAAAAGCTTATGATGTTGTTAATACATATTCGGAAGAACGGTTGCACAAGTTGTTCGAACAATATGGGGAGGTTACCAATGCAAAAACACTGGCGCGAACAATTGTCAATATTAGAAGAACAGTATCGCTTAAAACAATTAATAATTTCAAAACGGCTTTAAACGCAATAGTAAAGGGGAATCCGAATAAATATTTTGCCCAGGTTTTCCAGGCCTTACGGATAGAAGTAAACGACGAATTAGGATCCTTAAAGGAAATGCTACAACAATCACCGGCAGTGCTTAAACCAGGTGGACGAATCGCCATACTAACATTTCACTCATTAGAAGACAGGATCGTAAAAAATTTCTTCAGGAAAGGGAATTTTGACGAGGAAATAAATAATCCTTTTGAACAGTTGAATGAAAAAGAGGCCGTTTTTAAAATCATAACAAAAAGACCTGTTTCACCCTCAGCGGAGGAATTAAAGTTAAATCCAAGATCCAGAAGCGCAAAATTAAGAGTAGCAGAGAGAAATTAGTTCAACGTTTAAAGTTTAATTCAATCGATGGCCTGGATAAAAAAGAAGGTGAAAACAAAAGCCCGTTGGAAACACTGGTTTAATTACCAGTGGATAGTAAAGAATGTTCCTTTCTTTCTTTTCCTGGCGGTATTGGCAATTCTTTACATCTACAATGGGCATTTTTCGGATAACACTATTAAAAACATTAATAAAACAAGTAAGGAATTAAAGGAGCTGCAGTATGAATACAAAACGCTTAAAAGCGAAGTCATGTTACGCAGTAAGCAAAGCGAACTAGCCAAAGCGGTAGCACCACTGGGCTTAAAGGAATTAACAGAACCTCCTTATGTTTTGAAAGATTCAGCAACAGAGAAGAAGAGGTAACATGGTATAGGCAAACAATGAAACGAAATATATTGGCTAATAATTTTTTTGAAGAAAAAATCTGTAACGAAGCTGATAGCTAAAAGCTGCTGGCAAAATAAATTGGAAGTTAAACGCGACATATTGTGGAGAGTGTATCTGAGCTTCCTGGGCATAGTGTTTATCAGCATTATGATCCTGGGAAGAGCATTTTATATTCAACAGTTTGAAGGAAATTATTGGAGAAGCAAGAGTGATAGTTTACATCAGAAATTTGTAGAAATGGCTGCCGACAGGGGAACAATCTACAGTGAAGATGGAAGCATGTTAAGTACTTCCATTCCTTTTTTCGACATCTATATTGATTTTGGTGCAGATGGATTACTCGAAAAAAAAGGACGCCGGTTCAAAGAAAATATCGACTCCTTATCAATTTCCTTATCCAACTTTTTTAAAGATCAGCCTGCCAGTTCTTACAGGAAGCAACTGCAACAAGGATTTCGAAAAAAAGACAGGTATTTCCTGCTAAAGAAGAATCTGTCATTTGAACAATATAAAATATTAAGAACATTTCCATTAGTAAACCTGGGAAGAAATAAAAGTGGATTTATTGCCGAAGTAAAAAGCAAGCGGTTAAATCCTTTTGGATTGCTCGCTAACAGAACTATTGGCCTCGCACGAACGAACTCGCAGAATGTAGGCCTGGAGAGAACTTACGATTCTTTATTAAAGGGCGAAAGCGGTAGCAAGCTTGTTCGTTTTATCGCCGGTGGTGTAGGTGTGCCCGTAGAAGGATATGAAATTGATCCTGAAAATGGAAAAGATATTACCACTACACTGGATGTAAATATCCAGGACATCGCCCAGAACGCCTTACTTAAAATGATGATAGAGAATGAATGTGATCATGGTACCTGTATCGTTATGGAAGTGGCAACCGGAAAAGTAAAAGCGATTGCAAACTTGGGAAGAAGATCGGAAGGAACTTATTGGGAGGATCTTAATTATGCCATCCGCGCTTCAGAGCCCGGGTCTACGTTTAAACTGGCAACACTTTTAACAGTACTCGAAGACAAATATGTAGGTCTGAATGATATAGTAAACCTGGAAGGAGGGAAATGGCCGGTAGGAAGAAGGACCGTGTTTGATAGTGAGACACATGGTTTGTATGAAGTTACTGTTCAGAAAGCCTTCGAGCATAGCTCTAATGTTGGAATGGCCAAACTGGCTGTGAAGTATTACAGCAATAATCCTAACAAATTTATTAATCACCTGAAAAAATTACACCTTGATCAGCATTCAGGTGTAGGACTAATTGGCGAAACCAACCCCATTATCAAAACACCTAAATCGAAAACATGGAGCGCCACTACACTGCCCTGGATGGCCTTTGGTTATGAAGTGCTTATCAGCCCTATGCAAACCCTGATGTTGTATAACGCGGTTGCTAACAATGGTAAAATGATGAAGCCATACCTTGTAAATTCTATCCAGCAAAATGGCTTAACCGTTCACGAAAATGAACCACAAACGTTAGAGGAATCTATCTGCAGTGATGAAACTTTAAAGCAATTAAAAATTTGCCTGGAAGGTGTTGTTACTGAAGGAACAGGAAAGGGATTGCAGAATCCGTTTTATGCAATAGCGGGTAAAACAGGAACGGCATTAGTGGCAAATGGTAGTCACGGTTACGCCGACCATATTTACCAATCTTCTTTTGCCGGTTATTTTCCGGCAAACCATCCGCTTTATTCCTGTATTGTGGTGATAAAAAACAAACCACGTGCGAAAAAATTCTACGGAGCGGCAGTGGCCGGTCCGGTATTCAAAGAAATAGCTGATAAACTCAATGCGCTGAACGCGGAGAAGAACGAAAAAGAAACGCTGAATACTATAAGGAAAGATAGTATGGGGTTTTATTACACAGCTGACACCAGGGATCTTAAATACGTTCTGCAAACCATGAAGCTCAATTTTATGGATTCAACAGCAAACAGCCCTTTCAGCAATATGTATTCAACAAATTATGTTCCGGTAGTAAATGCGAGGCCTGTAAATAAAAGAACTATACCCAATGTAAAAGGAATGGGTTTAAAAGATGCCTTGTACCTGTTGGAAAATATGAATTTAAAAGTAAATGCCAAAGGCAAAGGAAAGGTAGTTGCACAATCCATTGCCGCAGGAACAGCAGTAGGGAAGAACGAGCCGATATCGATTGATCTTAATTAAATTTTCTCTTTCCTTAACCGGGAAGCTTTATAAATAAAGATGCTATTACAGGATATATTATATAAGGTGGCTATCCGTTCAGTGAATGGTGATACGAATACTTCTATAAACGGGGTACAAATAGATTCGCGGAAAGTGGCGCCGGGTTCAGCATTCATAGCCATTAAAGGTGTTTTGGTTGATGGGCATCAGTTTATTCAAACAGCGGTGCAAAAGGGAGCGATAGCCATAGTGTGTGAAACACTTCCTGACCAGTTAAACGAAGGCGTAACATATATTGAAGTAGAAAGCAGCGCTGCAGCCGCCGGTTATATGGCGCACAATTTTTACGGGCAGCCATCGCAGAAATTGAAGTTGGTAGGAGTAACAGGCACTAACGGCAAAACAACAATTGTTACGTTACTGTACAAATTATTTACAGCATCAGGCAACAAGTGCGGATTGCTAAGCACGGTGGAAAATCATATCGGTGACCAGGTATTGCCAGCGACACATACCACCCCAGATGCTGTTAGTGTCAATGAATTGCTAAAACAGATGGTAGATGCTGGCTGTGGGTATGCTTTTATGGAAGTAAGCTCTCATGCCATACACCAGGACAGGGTAGCCGGTTTGCATTTCACTGGAGGTATATTCAGTAACATAACGCACGATCACCTGGATTATCATAAAACATTTGATGAATATATCAGGGTGAAAAAAAAGTTTTTTGACAATCTGCCATCATCAGCTTTCGCCATCTCCAATCTGGACGATAAAAGAGGAACGGTAATGTTGCAAAATACCGCTGCAAAAAAATATTATTATAGCCTCCGTACCATGGCTGATTTTAAAGGTAAGATACTGGAGAATCAGTTAACAGGGCTCGTAATGACGGTGAATGACCTGGAAGTTCATTTTAGAATGATAGGTGAATTCAACGCATATAATATACTGGCGGTTTATGGAGCCGCTATTTGTATGGGCCAGGAAAAGCAGGAAGTATTACGATACCTGAGTATTTTAACCGGGGCCGAAGGAAGGTTTGACTACTTGGTGTCTGCTAAAGACAGGGTGATTGGTATAGTGGACTATGCGCATACATCAGATGCATTATTCAATGTGTTAGGTACTATAAAAAAATTACGGATGAAGGCGGAACGGATTATTACAGTTGTAGGATGCGGAGGCGACAGGGATAAGGAAAAACGGCCACTGATGGCTGATGTAGCTTGCGAGCATAGTGATTCAGTAATATTTACTTCTGATAATCCAAGAAACGAAGACCCGCTGCTGATATTGCAGGATATGCAGGAAGGACTTAAGTCTTCTTTCAAAAGAAAATTCATTGCAATCGCCGATCGAAGGGAAGCTATTAAAACTGCCATCACGCTAGCCAAGCCTTCAGACATTGTCTTGATAGCCGGAAAGGGTCATGAGAAATACCAGGAGATAAAAGGGGTTAAACATCATTTTGATGATAAGGAAGTGTTGATGGAGATGTTTGAATTACTGGAGAGGTGAGAACGGCTATCAGCTATCAGCTTTCAGCTTTGGTGCCAGGATCGGATAAGGTATGAGGTCTATGACATGGATTGTAGGGGTGGGGCTTGCCCCGGCCCTGACCGCACCCGGAGAATGTGAAATTTTTGGAAGTAATATTATGATTTTATAAAAAGGATCGATTCGATGGAACAAGCTATGATAGCTAATAGCCGATAGCCGATAGCTGATAGCCGATAGCCGATAGCTGATAGCCGATAGCTGAACGCCTTCCTAACGTTAACAAGTAACCGACATGTTGTATCATTTATTCGAATGGTTTAAAAGTATTGGAGTTAAAGTGCCGGGTGGCGCTTTGTTTCAATTCATAACCTTCAGGGTGCTGCTGGCCGTATTGTTGAGCCTGCTTATTACAACAGTATATGGTAAGCGACTGATCAATATCCTGCGTGGGAAACTTATTGGTGAAACTGTTCGTGAATTAGGCCTGGCGGGTGAATCGTTGAAAAAGGGTACACCTACCATGGGGGGTATCATAATTATCCTGGCCATATTAATTCCTACTTTATTACTCGCAAATCTTAATAAAGCCTATATAAGATTGATGATCTTTAGCACGATATGGTTGGGTATGATAGGATTTATTGACGATTACCTAAAGCTTAGGGCTAAACGCATTGCCAGGGAACAGGGTATTGCCTATAAGAAGGGCGATAAAGATGGATTAGCGGGATGGTTTAAAATCTTAGGACAGGTTGTATTGGGGTTTTGCGTTGGAGCCACATTATATTTCAATAGCAACACCAAAGCCTGGCGGGAATATACAGGCCTGACGAAACCAACTGATACTACCGGTCTCAAAATTGTGAAGCTGGATGGTAAGGAAAGATGGTTCGTGGAAGCTAATAAACCCATCACCACCATCCCGTTTGTAAAAACACATGAATTCAATTATTCCACATTATTGCCCGTGGCATTAAGAGATTTTACATGGGTATTATATATCATCGTAGTAATTTTTATTATAACAGCAGTTTCAAATGGCGCCAATATTACAGATGGGCTGGATGGGCTTGCTACCGGCGTAAGTGCTATAATAGGTGCGTGTTTAGGAATCTTTGCCTATGCCAGTGGTAATATCCGCTTTGCTGATTACCTGAACATCATGTACATACCAAACCTGGGAGAACTATCTATTTATATAGGTGCACTGATAGGTGCCTGTGTTGGTTTTCTATGGTATAACTCTTACCCCGCGCAGGTTTTCATGGGCGATACCGGCAGCCTGATGTTAGGTGGCGTAATTGCATCCCTGGCGGTTATAGTACGAAAGGAATGGCTGGTGCCAATATTCTGTGGCGTGTTCCTGGTAGAACTTCTTAGTGTGATGATACAGGTTAGTTACTTTAAATATACCAAACGAAAGTATGGCGAGGGCCGGCGAATATTTTTGATGAGCCCGCTTCATCATCATTACCAGAAATTGGGATATCATGAAAGTAAGATAGCAGTAAGATTTTGGATCGCAACAATTTTATGTGTGGTGCTGGCCATTGTGACGTTGAAAATTAGATAAGTGAAACTTGTAGGATGAATTAATAACACAAGTTGTATTTATAAACAGGTTAAACCGATGCTTTTGAAAAACCGGGATCCGTAT
The DNA here is from genome assembly GCA_039921525.1 of Chitinophagaceae bacterium. Taxonomy (GTDB): domain Bacteria; phylum Bacteroidota; class Bacteroidia; order Chitinophagales; family Chitinophagaceae; genus JADCRZ01. Next base: position 13,393 of record JBDSBP010000431.1, read on the forward strand.
TCAGAACTATAATTTTAAAACCACTGGTTTTATGCTGATATCAGCAGAGCCGTATCTGGTGAACTAATGTATGGGTAAACGATTGGTCATTTTAGGAGCCGCCGAAAGCGGCGTGGGAGCAGCTATCCTTGGTAAACAACAAGGCTTCGAAGTATTTGTATCCGATGGTGGATTGATAAAGGATAATTATAAAAAGGAACTGGTTGAATGGGGGATTGAATTTGAAGAAGGTAGTCATACAGAAGAGAAAATTTTGCAGGCAGATGAAGTGATCAAAAGCCCGGGAATCCCGGAAAAAAATGAAACAGTAAGAAAAATAAGGGCTAAGGGAATAGAGATCATCAGTGAAATCGAATTTGCTTACCGATATAGCGGAAATAGTAAGATAGTAGGTATAACGGGAAGTAATGGAAAAACGACCACCACTTCATTATTATACCATATCTGCCAACACGCGGGTTTGAATTGTGCAATGGTAGGCAATATTGGATATTCATTTGCCAGGCAGGTGGCGATTGATCCAAAAGGATTTTATATAGTGGAGATAAGTAGTTTTCAATTAGACGATATTAAAACGTTTCGTGCGGATATAGCGATATTGACAAATATAACAGAAGATCATTTAGACAGGTATGAATATAAATTTGAAAATTATATAAACAGCAAGTTTCGAATAACGATGAATCAAACCGCAGGTGATTATTTCATATACTCTGCGGACGATCCGGTAACAAAAAAGTATTTAGACAGGCACGTTTTTAAATCTAACCTATTACCATTTACCATGCAAGAAGACCTTAAACGGGGAGCTTTTATTAAAGATGACAAGATGACCATTAAAGTGGACGATGAAACTTTTACAATGAGCATTCTGGATTTTACACTGAGGGGAAAACATAACCGGTATAATACAATGGCAGCCGGTATAACGGGGGTAACGCTGCGATTGCGTAAGGATAAGATACGCGAAGCCATACAGTCTTTCGAATCGTTAGAACATCGTATGGAGTATGTCGCAACCGTAAGAGGAGTAGAATTTATGAATGATAGCAAGGCCACTAATGTGAATTCTACCTGGTATGCGTTGGAGAATATGGAAAAACCAACTATCCTGATCCTTGGAGGTATCGACAAAGGCAATGATTACTCTGAAATTATGGAACTGGTTAAAGAAAAAGTAAAAGCCATTGTTTGTATGGGAATAGACAACAGGCACTTACATGAAACGTTCGACAATGTGGTGGAAAACATTGTTGATGCAAAAAGTGCAGTGGATGCCGTGAAGGCTGCCTGGCATTTTGCCACGAAAGGTGATATCGTATTGCTCAGCCCGGCATGTGCCAGTTTTGATTTATTCAGAAACTATGAAGACAGGGGTAAACAATTTAAGCAGGCTGTGAAGGAACTTTAAAGGAAGTTTTGCTATCAGCAGTCAGCTGTCAGCTATCAGGAGGAAATATAAAATAAGGAGTTTTACGGATAGCTGATGGCAAATTTCATGAAGTAAAATGGATAGAATATTATATAGAACAAAAGGAGACAAAGTGATCTGGTCCATCGTAGTGGTGCTGGCAATAGCATCGCTGTTGGTTGTGTACAGTTCAACCGGTACTCTTGCGTACAAGATGAGTAAGAGTGCCGAATCTTATCTATTCAAACAGGTTGCATTTATCGTTTTGGGCATTGCGGTAATATATTTCGCGCATAGGGTAAATTATACAATCTACTCAAGAGTGTCGCTGATATTGTTTTTGATTGTTATACCGTTACTGATATACACATTATTTTTTGGCGTACGCTTAAATGAAGGTAGTCGTTGGATACGACTTCCCATCATTCAACTAACGTTTCAAACATCTGATCTGGCACGACTTGCATTATTTATGTACCTGAGTCGATTATTAAGCAAGCGGCAACATGTTATTAAAGATTTTAAAAAAGGATTTATTCCGGTTATCATGCCTGTTGGCATCGTTTGTGTACTCATCGCACCCGCTAATTTATCAACAGCTTTGCTCATAGGAGCAACAAGTTTGCTGTTACTTTTTATAGGCAGAATACACATACGCCATTTGTTGCTGGTGATTGGAGTTGCTTTGATACCGGTTATGATATTGATATTAACCGCTGTTTACCAGCATAAAACAATTGGGGTTGCACAAATGAAAATAGAGACCCATTCAAATTTATTTGGAAGGGTTAGCACCTGGGTTAACAGGGTAGACAATTTCATGTATGGTGGAAAAGATATGGAAAACGAAGATAATTACCAGGTTAACCAGGCGAAAATTGCTATTGCAAAAGGTGGTTGGATGGGGTTAGGGCCTGGCAACAGTGAACAACGTAATTTTTTGCCCCATCCTTATTCTGATTTCATCTATGCCATCATTATAGAAGAGTACGGACTAATAGGAGGAGCAGGTATCCTGTGTATTTATTTAATTTTTTTATTGAGAAGCATACGACTCTTCAGGAAGTGCCCTTATGCCTTCGGGGCTTTTCTTGCATTGGGGTTGAGTTTTACACTGGTGATACAAGCCTTAACCAATATGGCTGTAAATGTTAATTTATTTCCGGTTACAGGGGTAACTCTTCCATTAATAAGTATGGGCGGAAGTTCGTTTTTATTTACATGCCTGGCGATAGGTATTATTTTAAGTGTTGCGAGGAATGTGGAACAACTGGAAGGCGCAGCAGCGAAGCTTAGTAGCGAAAAAAAGACAAGGGATGCTGAATTGACCGATAATGAAATAACCAGGAAAACAATAGGAAATAAAAAACAGGAATTGTTACATGGTTAAAAAAATGTCGAGTCGATATTATTAAAATTAGAGGTTGTAATCTGTAAACTATGAAATCTGAGCAATGAACAAAAAAGTAATTATGGCAGGCGGAGGTACGGGTGGACATATCTTCCCCGCTATTGCTATTGCCAATGCTTTGCAAAAGCTGCAGCCAGGCATTGAAATACTTTTTGTGGGGGCAAAGGGAAAAATGGAGATGGAAAAAGTTCCGCAGCAGGGTTATAAAATTCAGGGGTTAGATATAACAGGATACGATAGAAGTTCTTTAATAAAAAATATAGGCCTTCCTTTCAAACTGATAAAGAGTTTTTACCAGGTTAGGAAAATATTAAGTGATTTTCAACCCGACGCCGTAGTTGGAGTTGGTGGTTATTCTACTTACCCGATGGTGAGATATGCGCAGCAGAAAGGTATCCCCAGCTTTATTCATGAATCGAATTCATTTGCCGGAAAATCGAATAAAATGCTTGGGAAGAAGGCTACAAAAATATTTGTAGCTACAGATGGCATGGAGGCTTTCTTTCCTAAAGATAAAATTGTACTAACCGGAAATCCCGTTCGATCAGCTATTCTTCAATCGACTATCACGCGGGGAGAAGGAGTTAATTTATTTAACTTAGATCCGCGGCGAAAAACCATATTATCTATGGGAGGAAGCCTGGGGGCGCGCAGTATAAATGAAGCTATAGCCGCCGGAATCGATGAGTTTTCAAAAAACGATTTGCAATTGATCTGGCAAACAGGCAAGCCATTCAAAGAACAGGGAAAAGAACTGGCCGAAGGTAAAGCCAATATATGGGTGGATGAATTTATTAAGGAGATGGAATATGCATATGCGGCGGCGGATGTTGTTATAAGCCGTGCAGGTGCAATGGCCATCGCAGAATTATGCGTAGCGGTAAAGCCCGTAGTATTTGTGCCTTATCCATTTGCTGCTGAAAATCATCAAATGGTAAATGCACAGGCACTGGTTTCCAAAAACGCGGCATGGATAATTCCTGATGGTGAAGCCAAAGAAAAGCTGGTGGCTACCATTATTGAATTAGCGAAAGATGCGGAAAAACAGAGAATACTAAAAGAAAACATTGGCGAACTCGCTTTTAAAGATGCAGATATAAGAGTGGCGACTGAAATATTGAAATCAATGTACGTGAGTGAATAAGAGATAAACATAAACCGGAAAGCTGAAAATAAAAAGAAGTTAATACAACTATTTTGATACAACTTGGCGACATAAAAAAAGTTTACTTCATTGGAATCGGGGGCATTGGTATGAGTGCCTTAGCCCGGTATTTTCATTCCAGGGGGGTTGAGGTGAGCGGTTATGATAAATCTTCCACCGTTTTAACTAGAACCCTGGCGGAGAGCGGCATAGCCATACATTATGAAGAAAATACTAACGAGGTGCCTAATGATGTTCAATTGGTGGTTTATACTCCTGCAGTTCCTGAGGCACATTTGGAGTTGCAATATTATAAGCAGTTGGGTGTGCCTGTTATGAAAAGAAGCGAGGTGTTGGGAATTATCAGCAGCGGCTCCTTTAATATTTGTGTGGCAGGCACGCATGGTAAAACAACTATAAGCACCATGATAGCGCATATACTGCGTCATAGTGAATATGGGTGCAATGCATTCCTGGGTGGTATCGCCAGTAATTACGATACTAACTTCTGGAGCAGCCAGCGAAATGTTTCCGTAATTGAAGCCGATGAATATGACAGGAGTTTCCTGCGGTTAAATCCTGATATCGCTATCGTAAGCTCCATGGATGCCGATCACCTGGATATTTACGGAACCGAAGACGCCTTACAACAGGCATTTATTGATTTCAGCCAAAAAGTGAAACCGGGAGGATTGTTAATTTGCAAGTTTGGTTTGCGTCGCAGGAGAAAGCTGGTGGCCGATAGAAATCTTACTTATAGCCTGCAGAATGAAGCTGCTGATGTATTTGCCACTAATATTAAAATGGAAAACGGCAGTTATACTTTCGATGTGATGATGAAAGATAACATGCTGGATAATGTTACGCTGAATATGGGAGGCATGTACAATATTGAAAATGCTATCGCTGCAATAACAGTCGCTTCCCAGATCGGCATTGAAAATGATAAGATAAAAGTTGCTGTGGAAGCCTTTAAAGGTGTAAAGCGAAGGTTCCAATACATTGTAAAAAACGAAAGCATTGTATTCATTGATGACTACGCGCATCACCCTGAAGAATTAAAAGCCTTGCTTACTGGTGCCAAGTCTTTGTTCCAGGGAAAAAAATGTACGATCGTTTTTCAGCCGCATCTTTTTAGCCGAACCAGGGATATGGCCGGGGAGTTTGCCCAAAGCCTTGACCTGGCAGATGAAGTGATTCTGTTGCCAATATATCCAGCCAGGGAATTGCCTATCGAAGGTGTAACAAGCCGGATGATACTTGCCAGGATGGAAAATCATAATAAAAAGCTGATGTCAAAAGAAGATGTGCTGCAGTATATGAAAGAAAGTTTTATGCCTGCTTTGAACAAGGAATTTGGACAAGTATTTATTACAGCCGGTGCCGGTGACATTGACGCGTTGGTGAATCCGATCAAGCAGATTATGGAAAGAGAAGTATGAGGTATGAGGTGTGAGGAAATTAAAATAATATAACAACAATAATTAACAATTAACAATTAAAAAGTGGATTTTAAAAAAAATATCATACGGATTTTATTACTGGCACTTTGGATAGTGCTGGGAACTTCTGTATTGGTATTGCTGGTAGCCGCTATAAATATAAAGAATCATAAATTATGCAAAGGCATTGATATTGAGATACAGGGTGTAAAAAACATTTTTTTCCTGGATAAAGCAGATATCCTGAAAATAGTTGCTGATGAAGGTACAAGCAACCCAGCAGGAAAAGCTATCACAGGATTTAACCTGCAACGGCTCGAAGCTATGCTGGAAAAAAATGTTTGGGTGAAGGATGCTGAACTTTTCTTTGATAATAACCTGGTGTTACATGTAAATATTTTAGAAAAAGAGCCGGTGGCAAGGGTTTTCAGCAATAACGGTTACTCTTTTTATATAGATAGCAGTGGAAATAGAATGCCGCTGAATGATAAGATGAATGTGAAGCTGCCGGTATTCACGGGCTTCCCGGCAGAAAAAAGGCAATCAATAACTGACGACAGTTTGTTAATTGATCATATAAGAAAAATTACTGTTTATATTCTTCACGATCCTTTTTGGATGGCACAGATTGCGCAGGTGGAGATAACGGCAGATAAAAATTTTGAGATGATACCAACGGTAGGCAACCATATTATTCAGTTTGGTGACGGTTATAATTATGAAAACAAATTCAGGAGGTTGCTTATTTTTTACAAAGACGTGTTAAGCCAGGCAGGTCTGGATAAGTATAGCCGGATAAGTGTACAATATGACCGGCAGGTAATAGGAACAAAAAAAGGGATGATCACAAAGATTGATAGCGTGCAGGCACTAAAAAATATTCAAAAATTAATAGAGGAGGCAAATAAGATATCAGAAGATTCCGTTTATCAGCCCAGCGAGGTGAATACCGCAACCGTTATACCGGTAGATACCACTTTAATGGAATTAAAAATAGATTCAGCAAATGAAACACGGAAAAAAGCGTTTAGGGGTAACAGCAATAGTTTTAAACCCGTTGTAGTTCCTGCCAAACCTGTTATAAAAGGTAAACCAATAAAAAAACAGGTATCGAAACCAGCAGGCGAAAAACCTAAACCGAAGGCGATAATGAACAAATTAGTAAATGAACAACAATAAAGTAACAATCTTATTAACGATTCAAATAACAAGTTTATCTCTACAACCCTAAATAAAATTGAAACCATGAACAGCGAACAACCTATTATCGTAGGACTCGATATTGGCACTACGAAAATAGCCGCCATCGCCGGTCGCAAAAATGAATTTGGTAAATTGGAAATCCTGGGATTTGGCCGCGCAAATTCAAATGGAGTAAAACATGGCCAGGTATTAAATATAGATGAAACTATAAAAGCTATCCGGGTAGCTCTTGACAACTGCTATGCTTCTAACCCTAACCTGGAAATAAGTGAAGTGTACGTTGGTATTGCCGGTCACCATATTAAAAGTTTGCAAACAAGAGGTGATATCGTGCGCCATGATAACAATGACGAAATAACCCAGCATGAAATAGACCAGCTGATTGCGGATCAGTATAAAACATATATTCCTGCAGGTGACCAGATCATTGATGTTATACCACAGGAATTTACCGTGGATAATTTTCAGAACATCCCTAATCCCATCGGGTATGGTGGCGTTAAAGTAGGTGCTAATTTTCATATCATCACCGGCGATAAAAATGCGATCCGTAATATCAACCGTGCCGTTGAAAAGAGTGGATTAAGTACCAAGGATATGGTGTTGCAGCCACTGGCTTCAGCAAGCGCGGTAATGGGCCATGAAGATATGGAAGCAGGTGTTGCTATTGTAGATATAGGTGGTGGAACCACTGACCTTGCCGTTTTTTATGAAGGCATTCTTAAACACACCGCTGTAATACCCTTCGGAGGAGAAAATATTACCAATGATATTAAAAGCGGACTGGGAGTATTAAAAACACAGGCGGAACAAATGAAGGTGCAGTTCGGATCCGCCCTGGTTAATGAAGCGCTTTCCAATGCATGGATCACCATTCCTGGCTTACGTGGAATGCCTGCCAAAGAAATCAGTGTAAAGAATCTTGCCAACATCATACAGGCACGTATGAGCGAAATTTTGGATTTTGTTTCATTTCACCTCAAACAGGTAGGCTTAAATAATGGTATGTTAAATGGCGGTATCGTGTTAACCGGTGGAGGGTCACAATTAAAACATATGATCCAGTTAACAGAATATGTTACTACCATCAACGCAAGATTGGGATTTCCCAATGAACACCTGGCCGGCGGCCATATTGAAGAGCTCGCTAAACCAACCTATTCAACCTGCATTGGATTAATACTGAAAGGATATAGTGATTATGAACACAACAGGAAACAATTTGAGAATAATTTAAAAAGGGTTAACGTACCTGAAAACCTGAAGAAAGTAGAGGGGATAAAAAGTTCTATCATAACACCCGAATCTGTTAGTCCTGAAAAAATAAAAAACAGGAAAGGCCTTAAAGATTTCTGGGGGAAATTCAAGGATAGCATCATCGATTTATTTAAAGAAGAAGAGGATCAGCATTTATAATGTTTACATATACATTCCGTACTAACCAATTCATTAAATCTTCCCGTGGAAGCGAAACATGTGCCGCAACTAATGGGAAACAAATTTCAGAACTATGATTCATTTTGATTTACCAAAAGAAAAATCATCTATACTTAAAGTTATAGGTGTGGGCGGTGGTGGCAGTAATGCAGTAAACCACATGTTTAATCAGAATATTGAAAATGTAAATTTCATCATTTGTAATACAGACGCGCAGGCTATCGCCCAGAGTAAAGTTCCCAACAAAGTTCAGCTGGGGCCACACCTGACGCAGGGTTTGGGCGCCGGCGCTAATCCTGAAATCGGCAAGCAGGCCACCGAAGAAAGCCTGGAAGAAATAAAACGCATCCTGGAAGTAAATACCAAAATGGCGTTTATTACTGCCGGCATGGGTGGCGGAACAGGCACTGGGGGCGCGCCAATTATTTCAAAAATATGCAAGGACCTCGGCATACTTACGGTAGGAATTGTAACAACCCCGTTTGCATACGAAGGTAGAAAACGCCAGTTACAAGCAGAAGAAGGAATAGAACAACTGAAAAAATATGTAGATACTTTACTGGTGATCAGCAACGATAAATTACGTCACCAGTTTGGTAACTTGAAAATGAAAGATGCGTTTGCAAAAGCCGACAATGTTTTAGCAACAGCTGCAAAATGTATCACCGACGTAATCAATAGTACCGGGCAGATCAATGTAGATTTTGCGGATGTGTGTACCGTAATGCGTGATGGCGGCGTTGCCATACTGGGAAGCGCTACTGCCGAAGGTGATACCAGGGCCCAGAAAGCCATTGAAGAAGCACTTAATTCACCCTTATTAAATGACAATGATATCCGCGGTGCAAAATGGATCCTTATCAATATTAATTCAGCGGAAGGTGAACATGAATTTACCATGGATGAAGTGGAAATAATTCAGAATTACCTGCTAAGCCATGCCGGCCAGGATACTGATGTGATACTTGGTTTAGGGTATGATAATACGCTGGAGCGCAGGATTGGAATTACATTGATAGCAACCGGTTTTGATCACAAGACTCCTTTTTACAAACAGGAAGAAAAAGTGCCCGAACCAAAGAAGGAGGAGAAAATTGTAATGACGCTTAACATTCAAAAGGAGGAAGAAAAATTATTCAGAAGGAATGTGACACCCCCTGAAGAAAAAAAAGATACCGCTCCCGCAGTTGAAAAAAAAGCAGCGAATTTATTATTCGGCGATGAACTGACCACTGAACAAAAAGTGTTGATGCCAACACTGGTGGAAACTCAGCCAGTAGTGGCAAGAACTGCAACGGTGGTTACTGCCAGGAAGGAAGCTGAAATCAAAATGCCCACAAAAAATGATGAAATACTCAAATTTGAATTAACTCCTTCTTCGCTGGAAGAAACTACTCCTGTTTCTGTGGTGATGCCTGTAGAAATGGTTACCGAACCTGAACCTGGTAAAACCGCTGGAACCTATGTATCTCAGCCGGTAAAAATTGATCGGACTGCGCCTGAAATCTCTATGCAAGCCTCGTCACCCACTAATTCGTCGGTATCCACCATTTCTGGCGGATATCTTGCCAAGCCATCCAAAATTTATGCGGAGCAGCCGGTTCAAATTAATAACACTACTATTCCATCACAAAATACAGTAGAACCAATAGAAGACGATCGGCCTTTAGAAATGCAACTGATCATTAAAGAAGATGTAATTGCAGAACCGGAAATAGATCAAAATCAGGCTGGCATCATATCTGAGGATGACTTAGCTGTCGAGGATGTAGTAGAAGACCAGAAACGCCGTGCCACCGAGCGTATCCAGAAATTACGTAACCTGTCTTTCAATATAAATGGTACGGATACCAATAATGAATTTGATACCGTACCGGCCTACATCCGGCGTAACCTGGAACTTTATAACACGGTGAATAACGTTGAAAATTTTTATAGCAATTATACCGTTAAACCGGAAGAAAATAACAAATCGCAGATTAGTACCATCAATACATTTCTTGATGGAAAAAAACCGGATTGAAGAAAAGGTTTGAGGTATGAGGTTTGAGTTTAGCAATCAGCCGTCAGCTATCGGCTATCAGCTACGGTAACCAGGTTGGTCCGATGTCACGATGTAAATAACCTGGAAGTTATATAAAAGGGTTGAGGCATGAGTTAAAGAGGAATGATTAAAACTATTGAAGAATCTATATAATTGGAAAACCTTGAAAAGGTGATAATTATCCCTCCTCTTCCGGAGGGATTTTTTATACTTACTTAATTCTATGGCGCCGTTAGTCATTTCCTGCAACTATATGCTTAGCCTGGTTGTTATAATCCATATCTTCAATCAAATTAACAGGAATGGCAAAGGTTATAATAACTGGTGGTACAGGCCTTATTGGTAAAGCCCTGAGTAAATTGCTCGTGGAGAATGGATACCAGGTAATTATTCTTTCCCGCAGGGCTATGTTAAAGGATAGTCGTAAAGCACCAAACATAGATTATGCGCAATGGGACATAGATAATGAAACAATTGATGCCAGCGCAATAAGAAATTCAGACTATATTATTCACCTGGCCGGGGCTGGAGTAGCGGATAAAAGATGGACAAGTAAAAGAAAAAAAGAAATCCGCGATAGTCGTAAAAAAAGCAGCGAACTGTTGCTTAAGGCATTACAAGAAACACCGAATAAGATAAAGGCTGTAATTAGTGCATCTGCAATAGGCTGGTATGGTGCTGATCCTTCTATGCCTAATCCCAAACCTTTTATAGAAACAGATGCTTCTGATCTGGATTTTTTGGGAGAGACCTGCAAATTATGGGAAGAAAGCATTAGCCCGGTGACGGCTTTAGGGAAGCGGTTAGTAATACTTCGCACAGGCATCGTTTTAAGTAATGAAGGGGGGGCATTTAAAGAATTTAAGAAACCTGTTAAATTCGGTATTGCCGCTATTTTAGGCAATGGCAAACAGGCGATCAGTTGGTTGCATATAGACGACCTGTGCCGGATTTATTTGTATGCATTGGAAAATACATCTATGCATGGCTCTTATAATGCCGTGGCTCCCAAACCTGTCAGCAACAGGGAATTTACTATTCAATTGGCAAAGGTAGCAAGGGGTAGTTTTTATGTTCCATTATATGTGCCCGGTTTTTTGTTGCGATTGGTAATGGGTGAGATGAGCAAAGAGGTTTTAAAGAGCACCACCGTAAGTTGTGAAAAGATCCGCATGGCAGGGTTTGATTTTATTTTTCCTTCTGTTGAAAGTGCGTTGGGAGATTTGGTAAGAAAGAAAAAATAAGTAAGTTAATTTATTATAGGTTGGTACTTTGGGTTCAACCTATAAGGCTTGATTGCTTTGGTGATGATACCGCGGGTTCAAAACTTATAGTTTTTTTTGCAAGAACCCCGGCTAATCCCTAAGGTTGATTCCTTTGGTCAACCGTTCCTTTTTTAAACCTTATAGGTTGGGATATGAAGGTATAGTTTGGCTTATTAGTGGAAGGAGAAAGGCCTGAGAAGTAGAAATATTAAGGAATAACCCTACTCTTTTATTGCTGGGCAGGCGTAAATTTCGGAGCCTTGCCTCGAGGAATAACAAGCTCGGGACTTAAATCAGGCATTGCCTTTTTTATGTCATTTAAATTGTACATGGAAGTGTCTATAAAATACCAGTTTTTACCGGCATCGGTCGAGATAGCAATTAATGTAGTTTCCAGCGAGATATTACCAAAGCCTGAGCTCATTTCCGAAATCTGTGGTAACGTTACCTGCAACTGATTCTTGTATTTTATGATAACACCCGGATTACCGATCACTATTTTCTTGATCACCGCCCCCACCTGGCTTGCAATGGCATTTATGGTATCCATTCGCTGTAGCATCC
>JBDSBP010000432.1:0-4732 GCA_039921525.1 Chitinophagaceae bacterium
TACATCATATTGATCATCTTCTGCCTGGGCTCTTTAGGTAAAGCCATTTAATTTATAATTTAATTTTGTAAAACAATCATTTCACTATCACATCCAATTCCCGTCATCCTTAAATCCATTACTTTCCCTGCATAGCGCTCAACATATTACCATAGATGTTATTGAGGTTACCAAGGTTTTTAGCCAGCAATGCAATTTGTTCCTGTGTTTTTTTAGCGTCTACCACACTACCCTGCATAGTTTCAGAAGCCTGTACCAGGTTGCCGTAAAAGCTATTCATCGCTTTAAGATGATTATTGGTATCCTGCAGTTCCAATTCATAAATAGTGTTAAGAGAAGAAAGGTTCTTGGTTAACACCTGCACCTGGCCATGGAACTGTTTAGTGCTTTCGGAAGCATCATTAAAAGAAGCCATAACGGAGGCCGATTTGATATAGGCATCTTTCATAACACCTAATGCATTTGTTGCTTCTTTGGTTTTAACAGAATAGTCATGAGTAGCGGCAACAGCATCACTAACTTCTTTAATTTGGTTGATAGAAGTATTGAATTTCAAAAAGCCATCACTTAATTTCTTAAGGCTCGCCGGGTTAATATCAGCTTCATTCATCATTTTTTCTAATGACTGCAAGGCTGGATTGTTACTATTATTATTTACAGCCAATTTAGGTAAAGCTTCTGCCAGGGCAGCCATTTCAGCACCTGCCGGTGGTAGAAATGCATATACCAAAAAGATAAACGCTTCCGTAAATAACCCGATCATCAACATTTGATCAGCAAATCTCCAGTGAAGAATTTTAAATAATGCTCCTATAATAACTATTGAAGCTCCTACGCACACAATAACATTTACTATTTTTTCAGTAGACCTTGAAATGCCAGCCATAATTTAATTTTTAATATTTTTTAAAGCTTTTGAAATAAAATCTTTCTGATCCCTGGATTCACACAATTCGATTGCTAACGCATTGGTGAACCGGAAAATTTTATAAAAGATGTTAATTAATTTTTATTTGCGGGTTTGTGTAGGTGGTAAATCAATAACGCAACGGAAACCAATATTCGATTTAGTAGTATCCTGGTATTCATAGGCTCTTGTACCTGTTTGCAGGAAATAACCAACATCTTTCCAGCTTCCACCACGAACCACTTTACGTTTCATCCGGGGAGGATCGGTATCTTTTGCATTGTAACGAATATCCGGATTCATATCATGCTGGAAATTGTAGCCGCCTTCATAATATAAAGAAGAGGTCCATTCTGCTACATTACCTGCCATATTATACAAACCAAAATCATTGGGCCAGTAAGCGTCCGCGCGAACAGTATAGAACCCACCATCTTCAGGATAGTTACCACGACCAGGTTTGAAATTAGCTAGTAAACATCCTTTTTTATTTCTCAGGTAATAGTTACCCCATGGAAACATTGACTGAGACCTGCCCCCGCGCGCTGCGTATTCCCATTCGGCTTCGGTAGGTAATCTAAAATCAGACTCTGTAGCTCTTTTTTTGGATTCCAGGAAAGAATTCAGGTAGTGAGTTCTCCACTCGCAAAAAGCGGTGGCCTGTTTCCAGTTCACTCCTACCACGGGATAATTATTGAATGCAGGATGAGAAAAATAACGTTTTGTCTGAGGCTCATTGTAAGAGTACGAGAAGTCTCTTATCCAGCATAAGGTATCCGGATAAATTGGTGGATCACTTTTAAATATAAATTGTGAACGGGGTTTACCAGCATTTTCCCTTAAGGAAGCCTCTTTGGTTAGAAAAATCTCCGAATGATATTTCAGTTTGGAAACATCAATTTCCTTTTTTCCAAAGATTCGGTTTTCAGGGGAAAAAATAAGTTGATCAATTTTTTCAACGGTAGCCTTGTCGCTCCATTTTATCGTAGAAGCTTTTTTCCAATCAACATAATCCACTCCATCAACATTCTTAACGAATCCCATTAACTTAGCAGCGATTGAATCACGAACCCAGTATACAAACTGGCGGTATTCCGAATTGGTAATTTCGGTTGCATCCATCCAGAAACCTGCTATAGATACCTGCTTGTTACGGGCAGTATACGCATAGTTAACATCTTCATCACTTGGACCCATGTGAAAGGTTCCGGGTGGAACGTACACCATTCCAGGAGGTTTCGGCAACACATATTTTTTACTGAGGGCTACCCCGTGCAGTTGACCGTCATTAGTAGGTCCACTGGAAGATTTACCCAACTTGCCACAACTTGCCAGCATAAACATGACGGCAACGACCATCACAATAGACAGGGATTTGATTTTCATAAAATTAAAGGGTATGGGACAAAAAAAATATTTAGTCAACATCGTCATCAAAAATTTAAAAATTTTATTTTAATGCATCTGGCAGAACCATCAGTATTCGCTAACGGATAAACTGGCAAATTATTGTAAAATGCTAGGGAATTTTATCATAATTTTCTAAATGTACCATTAATGAATTTACTTCGGTTACAGGGGCCAGGCAAGTATAATTTCTACATAGATAAAGCAATGGTTCATAAGTGAAAACTTTCCCTTTTAAGAGGGGGAAATTGTTATTTGCATAGGCGGAAACCTGTAAAACTTTGTTTGGCATGAAGATATGCAAAATTTGTTTAAGAAATTCACCGTGATTTAACCCTGTCATAACTAATTCATTGATTCCTTCTACAGACTGCATTAATAAAGAAGCCCATACAGCAAACGAAGTTGGATACTTTATAGTTATGCCGGCTATACTATTTAACATTTTTACAACTCTTTCCTGCCAGTCTTTTCTATCAAAAATAACGGCCAGGTAAAGCAAGTTCCACGCCATAATTGAGTTACCGGAAGGAATTGCGCCATCATAAATTTCCATTTTCCTGATAATGACATCTTCCTGGCTCCTGGCAGTAAAATAAAAAAGCCCTGATTCTTCCGCTGAAAAATTTTCTATTACGGTGTCCGATATTTGCAACGCTTTCTGCAAATATTCCGGATCTCCTGTAATCTCCTGCAAATGAAGAAGCGCCTGTACCAGGTAAGCATAATCGTCTAAAAATGCCGGGTACTTAGATTCTTTATATTTATACGTGTGAAAAAAAGAACCGTTGTCCTCATCCCTTAATTTCTGCCAAATAAAGTCCATATTTTTTATAGCCAACTGTTTGTAATCTTCGTCACCAAGGGCCGCATAAGCTTTAGAAAGAGCTGTGTTCATCAGGCAATTCCACCCTAATAAAATCTTATCATCTAACTGTGGCCGAACCCTCGTTTTCCTCTCCTCCAGCACTAACTGGCTTGATTTTTCTAAACGTTGCAATAATGATTCCAGCGACATATTCTTCTGCTTTGCAAATTCTTCTGCCGTAACAGGGTTATTGAGTATATTTTTACCCTCCCAGTTTCCTTTTTCGGAAACGTCGTAAAATTCACAAAACAGTAAGGCCTCTTCTCCGAGTAGTTTTTGCACTTCGTCATGTGTCCAGACATAAAATTTACCTTCCACCCCTTCACTATCAGCGTCCAGGGCAGCATAAAATCCATATTCAGGTGAAAGCATTTCTAATTTAACATACGAGATACAATGTTTTAAGGTTCTAAGATATAATTCCTTGTGGGTCAGCTGCCAGGCTTCGCTAATGACCATGATTAATAAAGCATTATCATACAGCATTTTTTCAAAATGAGGTATCAGCCAGTTATTGTCGGTTGCATAACGCGAAAAACCACCCCCCAATTGATCATATATTCCACCCTGGATCATTTTATCAAGGCTTAAACAAGCCTGCCTGAGTGCATCTTCATTTTTTGTATGTTGATAATAAGACAGGAGGTAATGAATAGTAAACGTTTGGGGAAACTTGGGCGCATGTCCAAATCCGCCCTGTTGTTTGTCAGATGCCTTTATAATATTTTCGTACATTATACGAAGACTTTCTTCTGTAAAGGCGGGCGCCGATGTTTTTAAGGGAGATTGCAGGCCGAAGGAATTAGCCTGTACGAGGTTAGCGAGTAAATTTTCAGCCTGCGTTAAAACTTCGTCCGGCTTTTGACGGAAGGTGCCGGATATTCCCAGTAATACATCTTGCCAGGAAGGCCTGTTATATAAAGGGACCGGGGGAAAATAAGTGCCTCCATAAAAAGGCTTGCAATCCGGAGTCAAAAACACATTCAGGGGCCATCCACCGCTACCCGTCATGGTTTGCACTGCATCCATGTAAATATGATCAAGGTCCGGGCGTTCTTCCCGGTCAATTTTGATATTAACAAAATGCTCATTCATTATTTCTGCCGTTGCCTCGTCTTCAAAACTTTCTTTCTCCATAACATGGCACCAATGGCAGGCAGCATAGCCAATACTTACAAGGATAGGTTTATTTTCCCGCTTTGCTTTTTGCAGCGCTTCGGGCCCCCAGGGAAACCAGTCCACTGGATTGTTCGCATGTTGTAACAAGTAAGGACTCGATTCTTTTGACAACCGGTTTGCTTTTCTGTCCATGAGTGTAAAAGTTGAACTTGGTAACGACACCATATAAATATAATCTCTTATTGGCACCAGTGTCATGTCAAACATAATCTGTCGGTTATTTTGGCTATCAGCTATTAGCAGTCAGCTATCAGGAAAACAATGCTAGAATTAGTTTCCTCCTGATAGCTGATAGCTGAAGGCTGATAACCAAAGCGTCATTTTAGAGTTGACATAACACCAGGGTAATGTCAAGCCAGAATTGAAGGATT
>JBDSBP010000433.1:0-12372 GCA_039921525.1 Chitinophagaceae bacterium
TTTTTTTAGTCCATTTGACCAATATTAAGCTTCAGCCGATTTCTCCGATTTTTTGGGAGATGATTCTTTTAAGCTGAACCGTATTTTTTGAGCTTCCTTATCCAGGTCGGCTATAAGTATATCGCCATTTTTAACCGCCATATTTAGAATCTCCTCGGCAAGAGGATCTTCAAGGTATTTTTGAATAGAACGGTGCAGCGGCCTTGCTCCAAACTGTTGATCATATCCTTTCTCTGCGATGAAGTTTTTAGCTTCATCAGTCAGTTCGAGGCTGAAACCCAGTGTTACAAGGCGTTTCATCACACCCTTCATCAGGATATCTATTATCTTGTATATATGTGATTTCTCTAAAGAATTAAAGATAACCACGTCATCTATCCTGTTAAGGAATTCGGGAGAAAAGGTACGCTTCAAAGCCTTTTCGATGACTGCTTTAGTATTTTCATCAGAATTCAGCGTTCTGGATGCGGTGGCAAAACCAACGCCTTCTCCAAAATCCTTTAATTGACGGGCTCCAATATTAGAGGTCATGATGATCAGGGTGTTTTTAAAATCGATCTTCCTGCCTAATCCGTCCGTCAACTGACCATCGTCCAAAACCTGTAGCAACAGGTTATAAATATCAGGATGCGCTTTTTCTATTTCATCAAGAAGTATCACCGAGTAAGGTTTACGGCGAACTTTTTCAGTAAGCTGACCACCTTCTTCATACCCCACATATCCCGGAGGTGCACCAATCAACCGGCTTACGGTGAATTTTTCCATGTATTCGCTCATGTCTATCCTGATCAGGGAATCTTCTGAGTCGAACATATATCTTGCCAGGGCCCTGGCTAATTCTGTTTTACCAACACCTGTTGGACCTAAGAAAATAAAGGTGCCGATCGGTTTGCGGGGATCTTTTAATCCCACACGGTTACGCTGAATGGCTTTAACCACTTTAGAAATCGCTTCATCCTGGCCTACCACCATTTCTCTCATATCATCGCTCATTTTGCGGAGCTTCTCTGTTTCTGCCTGAACCATCCTTTTAACAGGAATTCCTGTCATCATGCTTACCACTTCTGCTATTGCCTCTTCATCTATGGGGTACCGTTTGTGTTTACTTTCTTCCTCCCAGATATTCTTGGCTTTTTCAAGGTCTTCGGCCAGGCGTTTTTCGGTATCACGCAAAGATGCGGCTTCTTCAAACTTCTGGCTTTTAACAACCTTATTCTTTTCGTTCTTGATATCTTCTATTTTCTTTTCGAGGTCTAAGATTTCCTGGGGAACATTGATGTTTTTCAGGTGAACTCTTGCGCCTACTTCATCCAGCACATCGATTGCCTTGTCGGGCAAAAGCCTGTCTGTCATATACCGGTCGCTTAGTTTCACGCAGGCATCAATGGCTTCTACTGAGTAAGAAACGTTATGATAATCTTCGTATTTGCTTTGAATATTGGTAAGTATCTGGATGGTTTCTTCTACTGTAGGCGGATCAATCATTACTTTTTGGAAGCGACGATCCAATGCACCATCTTTTTCAATATACATGCGGTATTCATCGAGTGTAGAAGCACCTATACACTGAAGCTCGCCACGAGCAAGTGCCGGTTTAAAAATATTGGATGCATCGAGGGAACCACTGGCTCCGCCAGCTCCAACAATAGTATGTATTTCATCGATAAACAGGATCACATCACGATTTTTTTCCAGTTCATTCATGATGGCTTTCATTCTTTCTTCGAACTGGCCACGGTACTTAGTACCGGCAACGAGGGCTGCAAGATCCAATGAAATCACTCGTTTATCGAACAATACCCGGGATACTTTACGTTGAACTATACGAAGAGCCAATCCTTCTACGATGGCTGTTTTACCCACTCCCGGCTCACCGATCAGGATAGGATTATTCTTTTTACGGCGTGAAAGAATCTGTGAAACTCTTTCAATTTCCTCTTCTCTTCCTACTATTGGATCCAGTGCACCAGTTTCGGCCAGGCGGGTAATATCCCGGCCAAAGTTGTCTAACACCGGTGTTTTACTCTTCGCATTTCCTGTAGCTTTTGCTTTTTGCTGAGAATACTTTTTCTCCTCATCAAAATCGTCTTCATTTTCGTCTGCGTATTCGCTACGCACGTCGTTGCTTTTTACAACGCCTAATTCATTTCTAAAAAGGTCGTAATCCACGTCGAATTGATTTAAGATTTGTGTTGCTATATTTTCTTTGTTCTTTAAGATAGACAGCATTAGATGCTCCGTTTCAACGGTAGGGCTTTTCAAGGCTTTCGCCTCCAGCACCGTTACACGGATCACTTTTTCTGCCTGCTTAGTTAGTGGTAAACTGTTGATATTGGCAATATTTTTACCGGTTTTGTCCTTGATGGCAAGTTCTACTTCTTTTCGCAATTCATACAGATCCACGTTAAAGCTTTTAAGAATGCGAACGGCGGTATTGTCACCCTCTCTTATCAAACCCAGTAGCAAATGCTCGGTACCAATGAAATCATTCCCAAGTCGCAAAGCTTCCTCCCTACTGAAAGAAATTATCTCTTTTACCTGGGCTGAAAAATTGTTATCCATTTTATTTGATTGAGTTATACAATAATAACGAATATTTTTGATTAATGTTCAAGGCTGGTTAGCCGTAATCCATCTTATACCCATATACGTGATCAGTGTTTAAAAGTATTCAATAGATGAACGATTTAACGAGCAATAAATTGTAAAGACCTATGCAAGTCAAAATTGATACCAAGGAGAAAATCTATGTCATTACCATTCAGGAATCCGAACTTACTGCTAATATGACAGAAGAAATTCAGAACAGTTTGTTAAGTTATTTGGAAAAACCGACTAAAAATGTAATACTTGATTTACAAGACATCAATAACATAGACGATGCTGCTGCAGAGACGCTTATTAATATTCAACAAGGCTTTTATGAACAAGGAGCCTCCTTTGTAATATGCAGCCTTCAACAATCAGTAATTCAAAAATTGGACTCAACCGGGTTATTGGAGATTATGAATGAAGTTCCTACACAAACGGAAGCAATTGATATCGTGCATTTGGAAGAAATTGAAAGGGAATTACTGGAGGGTGACTTATAAGATGATACCCGTCAGCTTTAAGATAAAGACCAATGCCAATGATTTAAATATCAGCTTTAAATGAATAAGTATGCTTTAATTGTTGCAGGCGGATCGGGTATACGAATGGGGGCAGGTGTTCCCAAACAATTTTTGATGTTGCGCAACAAGCCACTTCTCTGGTACCCGGTTACGGCTTTTATGGAGGCTTTCCCTGATATTTGGGTTATCCTTGTTTTGCCGGAAAAATATATTGACAAAGGAAAAGCTATTATAGAATCCACTTCCTTACCTCAGCGAGTGACAACAGTTTCCGGTGGGGCAACCCGGTTCGAATCGGTAAAAAATGGCTTGATGCATGTTCCTGCTGGCTCCGTGGTATTTGTACATGATGGCGTACGCAGCCTGGTAACTCCTGCGTTAATTCAACGGTGTTATGAAGCCACGCTGGCCAAAGGGAACGCAGTTCCATCGGTTTCCGCGATTGATACCATCCGCATGGAAACTATTAACGGTAATGAGAGAGTGGACCGAACAAACGTAAAAATCATCCAGACGCCGCAGGCCTTTTTCAGCGAAAATCTAAAAAAAGCCTATCAGCAGGAATACAAGGATTGGTTTACTGATGATGCCAGCGTAGCAGAAAACGCTGGTGAGAAAATTAATTTAGTAGAGGGTGATTATACAAACATTAAAATTACCCGCCAGATAGACCTTGTTATTGCTGAACAGTTACTACGACAGAGGGAGGTATCAGGGTAGAGGGAATATGTAAGCTGAAAGTCGGTGGCTAGTAGCACACTACTTCTTTAACAGGTTCAACGGAAACGGCAAATTATTATACATTATTTTCGGGTAGGAACTGGCAATGGAGTTGAATTGCTCATTGAATACAGCAATTCCCGGTATATCGGAGCCTTCAAAGCGAAGAATCCTTCCGGAACCAGCATAATCTTTTATAACTGCATCAATTATCAAATAAAATGATGCAGTTCGTTTCCCTTTTTCAGAACTTCCGCCGATTAGGAGATACACAAAGTTTTTATCAAGCAAAACCAGTTGCACTGCAGTTATTTCTCCATCAGGTAATGAAGCCAGGTAAATTTTTGCCTGATCTTTTTCGAAACATATCGTGGAAGCAGCAACAAGCTTATTATATACTCCAGGAGAAATTTTTGGAAATTTACGTTCGTAATGTTTCCGGAAAAACGCAATAACCTCCGAAGGTCTCCCTCCACTAACAATTTGAACCTGCTGCAGGATCGCCTTTCTTACCCTCCACCTGCATGTTTTTCTAAACCCTGCATATACTTCTTTATAATGCCTCTGCAGATTCAAGTGATAATTAACCCTGGTGATAATCCTGAGCCGATTGTTATTTTCATTAGGTAATAAACCATTTGATTCATTAAGATTAATATCCCAGTATTTAAACTTTTTTGGTATTGCGCCAAGAAAATCAAGCACTGTTAAAGCCGTTATTTTTTTTCCGAAGACGCCCAGGGAATGAACAAAATAAGGTTGGAACAGGTAGTAAAAACCATATTTCCTGTTCCATGTGAGTGGCATTACTGCTTCATAATCATTCAACACCATGGCATCCCATTTGGTGGCCATAATGTCCAGGTAAAAAGAATGCGCATATATTAGCCCGTTATCTGCTTCCTCTATACACCTGTCCCACTTTGTGAAATCAATTT
The DNA here is from genome assembly GCA_039921525.1 of Chitinophagaceae bacterium. Classification (GTDB taxonomy): domain Bacteria; phylum Bacteroidota; class Bacteroidia; order Chitinophagales; family Chitinophagaceae; genus JADCRZ01. The sequence continues at coordinate 4,772 of JBDSBP010000433.1, forward strand.
CGCGGGAAGTACAATACCTTATTTTGTTATCCGTCGTCATTAATTTTCAAGGTATTTAATTTGTGGTTAATTGGATTATGAAGGTATAGAACGGTTAATTTTTCGCATACTAAAACGTTGGATATCGATACTAAATGAAATTGTTTTCCAGAACCTATTATCACCCAGGGTCGAACGAAAATAATCTTTAAAAACTTTGCTATACAATACAGGTATATAAATATTTACGGTCTCCTTAAATAAGGAAATTTGAAAACCCGCATCAAACAAAAACCGGTTCGTTTCTGCATCCTTTACCCATGATTCTGCCGAGGTACCAATATCAGCAAAAATTTTAATTGGAATTTTAACAGGTAATACTTCTAATGGATTTATATTTTTCGGAATATCTATGGTGAAGTTTCCGGCAATCAGCCAATCATCCGTTTTGCCAATCTTGTTACTTAACAGTTCTGATCTTACTTTAAACCCTCCGTCTCTTATCATAATTTGCTGGCTTTCCCAATTTTCAAACTTATTTCTTCCTACAAAATAATCGCTGTAGGTATAATCTTCGTACCCATTTGCACCGGTGAGATTTAATTGATATCGATCCGTTTCAAATTGTTTAGTAATAGTTTTTGCCCCGCTGTACAAGAATTTTCCTGCAAAAAAACGAGCATCGATGCCACCCTGCCGATTGGCATAATTAAAATAATAATTGCCCGTGAATGCAAGGCGTAAAAAATTTTTATTTTGCTCTACCTGTAACTCTCCTCTATATGGATACAAAACCCGCTGATTTTTTATAACAAACTTTAACTGGTTTATAACCTGGTTTCGAGACAACAGATTTACAAGGTTATTCGTATCGCTCCCATTAATTACCTGTTTGAAATCAAGCTGATCTTCGTTAATGAAAAATGATTTGAATTGAATAAACCGTTCTGATTTTTTCAATGCATCCGGTTCATTAAATGTAAGACGAACAAAAGGAACGATCTTTCTAAAGCCCATGTATATTTTTTCCTTATCTACTGGTTGAAATTCATTCATGGAAAACTTTGATGCGCTTGCACCCACATCAACCTTATAAACAGAATGAAGCGGATACCAGGAATAAGTTGCTTTTGCTATTCCCTGAAGTTTTTTACTTTGAGTGGCATACAAAGGCAATACAAAAAATGAGAACTTATTTAATGGTAATTGGTAGTTGTGAATCATAGCCCCAATCATAAAGCCATCGTACAGATTAAAACCGGGTGCTGGTGAAATGGAAATATAATTTCTTGCATGGGTATCCCTTAAATCAAAGAATGAAGTGAGTTGTATCTTTTTTTTAACCGGAGGCAGCAAGCTTCCTTTCTGATTAAGCCGAAAAAATATATCATCCACATTTTTTTGGCTAACTGACTCCACAATTTTTTTAAAATCTTCCGGGTAGGGATGTTTGAATTGCCATAACCGGTAATATTGGTGCATACATGAATCGAATAGATTTCTACCCAAGAGGTTTTCAAGTTTCTTCATCCATTCACCGGCTTTATAATATGCAATCAGATCATAATTCAATTCATTAAATTTTTCAGAAGAAGTATTTATGGGCTGATCTTTTTTAATGCCTGCGATTATTTCAAATATAAGTTCTTCTGATTTTTCAGGGAGCCATTTTGATTTAAATGAATTCACGGGTGTTTGATTCCCTGTATATTTCATGGAAAGATATCTATTATCATAATAAGTATTCATGCCCTCATCCATCCATGGATACCTGCGTTCGTCGGTAGCAAGAATTCCGTAGAGCCAGTTATGACTTACCTCATGTGCAATCGTTTCATCCAGTTCCATTTCCGAGCTCACTGGTGATATGCTGGTAATTGTAGGATATTCCATACCACCGCCAAAACCCATCTCGGCTTCGACAGTGCTTACCACATTATAAGGATATTCACCCAGCCATTCACTTCTTGTATGTATCGCATCTTTAATAAACTGAATGCTGTGTTTCCAGGTTTGTTGATCGGCAGGAAGACAATAACTAAACGCATTGATCACTCTTCCTGAGAGAAGTTTTATCGTATCGTAGCTCACCAGGAAACGTTTATCTGCGAACCAGGCAAAGTCATGTATGTTGTCCTGGAGATAACGAATCGATTTATTACCAGTGGAAGAAATGGGAAAATCATTTAAAAATATCTTCGGGGTTTTATTAGTGAACGTTATCTCTTGCGATTGTGTAAATAATTTTTTTTCGGACTCAACCAACGATAATTTGCTTTTTTCTTTCAACCATTTTATTTCATCTACGTTTTGCAATTCACCAGCCGCCGCCACGACATAATTTTCAGGAAGGGTTATTCTTACATCATAGTTTCCAAATTCACTATAAAATTCACCCTGGTCAAGGTAAGGCATGGGATGCCAGCCCTGGCGATCGTAAACGGCAGGTTTAGGATACCATTGGGTAATTTGATAAGCCTGTTTTACATGACCGCCTCTTGAAAAGTTCTGCGGAAGTTGAACGTGAAAAGGAGTAGTGATAGTTATAGTTTCATTGGGCGCCAGTGGTTCGGGAAGCATTAGTTTTAAGATATCGATATGCTCCGGATGATCTTCAAATTTGGCGGTGTTTCCATTTATTTTAAAGTCCAGGCGGTTGATATATCCGCGTTGCTGCTTATCAGAAAAATAAAAATCCGTTCGGTCATTGATCAGCAATTGTTCGCTGAAAGCAGTCTTATCATTTTTATAAGCATTGGGCCAAACATGAAACCAGATGAAATGCAAGGTGTCTGGAGAATTATTATGATAGTCAATCTTTTCAAAACCCTCTAATGTATGTTCGGTATCGTTTAGCGTAACATCGATTATAAAATTTACCTGCTGTTGCCAATAGGTGCCCTGGGCATGCAGTTCGGGATGCAAACAAGCTAGCAGTAGCAGCAGGAGTGAGGAATGAGGTAAGAGGTATGAGGTATGAGCGTTTAGCCTATGAACTTTCGGGGTAGATTCCTGGATTTGGGAAGAAATAGTTGACATTTCAATTATTTAAATGCTCACGTTAATACCTCTTTCTAAAAAAAAGTTTCTTTTTAAATTTCTATCTTTATATTCTTTATATGTTACATTCATACCTCATACCTCATACCTCATACCTCATACCTCATACCTCAAAGCTACTTTCCCTTGCCCGAAAGTATAATTCTCAATGTATGGAACATGATCTTGATATCCAGCACCAGCGAAATATTTTCTATATAGATAAGATCATATTTAAATCGTTCCACCATTTCCTTTACATTTTCCGCATAACCGAACCGCACCATTCCCCAAGAGGTAAGTCCTGGCTTAACTTTTAGCAGGTACTTGAAATACGGCGAAATTTCCAACATTTTATCCAAATAATATTTTCTTTCGGGCCTTGGTCCTACCAGTGACATTTCACCTTTTAAAATATTATAAAGTTGTGGCAATTCATCCAGCCTCCATTTCCGCATGGTTTTTCCCCATTTGGTTACCCTGGGATCGTTGGCTGAAGAAAGGGCAGGACCATTTTCCTCCGCGTTATCATACATACTGCGGAACTTATATATTGTAAAACTTCTGCCTTTATATCCTATACGTTCCTGTGAATATATGACAGCACCGTTAGAAGAGCGTTTTACCATGATAGCAAAATAAGCTAAAAACGGACTTAACAAAGTAAGTACCGTAATAGAAGTTATTATATCAATAAATCGTTTGACATTCCGCTGCCATTCGGGCATAAGGTCGGTTTTAACATCGGCCAAAAGCGGTGTGAATACATTACTTGTTTTTATAATGCCGGAAAGAATGTCGAGGTTATTAGCTATTAATTTTATTTCCACATCCTTTTCCCCCAGGCGATTAATAATCAATTCAACATCTTCTTTCCTAGACTTATCCAAAGCAATTACTACCATATGGATATTTCGTTCATCAATAATTTTTTCGAGGTTCTGTAGTCCGCCATAATATTCAAGATAATTACTCAGGCCATTTTTCTCATTACTAATGAACCCGGTATACCGATACCCTACCAAGCCCAATTGCTTGTATGTTTGCCTGTAAAGATTTTTAGCCATTTCCACATCACCAACAAGCACGCTATTAAAAACTATCTTACCTCTTGCTAACTGCGCCTTAACCATGGTAAGCAATAGAAACCTACCCAAACTAGTGATAAAAAAATGAATTGTTCCAAACTACATTAACACCCAGTAATAATAAGAGAGGAGACGATTATTTTCAGGAAACCAAAAATAAAAAAAGATGACGGTGCAACCGAACAGGCTGGAAAGAAAGGTAGCGGTTATTTCGTCGAATCTAGATTTTTTGTACAATGAATTATAGCGGCCGGTTAAAAAGTAAATTATTATCCAAACCATGGGTACGAAGATGAGCCCCCATAACAAACTGCTATAGATAACCGCGTCTTCTCCTTTATCAGCGAGTTGATTTATTTCAGAACTCCTGAACACATATAATATTATCCATGTAGTAAGTGCAGCTATAAAATCGCTTACGACATACCAGCCAATATGAATTTTGTTTCGGAGAACCATTCGCCGCTTACGCGTTTAGAGTAGTATTTTTAATCTTATTTAAAATCTGGTGCGCCACATCCATGGCCCTGTAACCATCTACGACGGACACAATGGATGGTGTGTTATTTATTATAGCGTCGCGAAAAGTTTCCAACTCCATCTTTATGGCATTGACTTCTGGAACCAATGGATTGGAAACAGCGATAGTTTTTTTTCCATGAGAGGTGTCTATATCAAAAGAAAAAACATCCACATCCTCCGGTGCTTTCAATTTTATTACTTCTGTTTTTTTATTCAGGAAATCAATTCCTATATAAGCATCTTTCTGGAAAACACGAATTTTGCGCATTTTTTTCATGGAAATACGGCTGGAAGTGAGGTTTGCCACGCAACCATTATTGAACTCGATGCGAACGTTTGCGATGTCGGGTGTATCCGTCATTACAGCTACTCCGCTTGCCGAGATCGACTTCACCTCACTTTTAACCATACTCAGAATAATATCAATATCATGTATCATCAAGTCAAGAATAACACTTACTTCGGTACCCCTTGGATTGAACTGTGCAAGGCGGTGCACTTCAATAAACATGGGTTTCAACTGCAAATCTTTAATTGCCAGGTAAGCAGGGTTAAACCGTTCCACATGTCCCACCTGGAATTTTATATTCATTTCTTTAGCAAGCTGTACTAATTGTCGTGCTTCTTCCATGGTAGCAGCCATGGGTTTTTCCACGAATACGTGTTTACCTTTACGAATGGCGGCCGAACACAACTCATAATGAAAGTGGGTGGGAGCCACGATATCTACGGCATCGCACACATCCATCAAAGAGGTAGCGTCAGGGAAACGCTTTAAGTGATATTTTTCAACAACCTCCGATGCGGCCAAATTGCTGGGGTCGTAAAAACCAACTATTTCAATTTCTGCTATTTCTTTCCAGTTATTCAAATGAAATTTCCCCAGATGGCCCACGCCGAAAACACCCACTTTAAGCATACAAGCTGTTTAAATTTCGGCAAAGATAGGGAGTTCGGCGTTGGCGATGGGGAGGGAGTTGCAGTTTAAAATTTGTGGTTTAAGGTTTAAAATTGGGTTGAGTCAAATAGAATTATGGTAATTAGCTGAAATATTGGTCATTTAAGGCTGTCAGTGCCAATAGTCAGATGGCTTTCAACTTTCAGACTCTAAGTGAAGATGGCAGTTAAAATAAAAAATGAAAAACATTTTGATAAAAACTCAAATCCCCTATCTTTGCGATCCCCAATAAGGAACGGATCGGTAGTTCAGTTGGTTAGAATGCCGCCCTGTCACGGCGGAGGTCGCGGGTTCGAGTCCCGTCCGGTCCGCCATAAAGGCCTGATAATTAATATGTTATCGGGCCTTTGATGTTATGTGGTATTACTTCTGATGTTAAAAAGCTCGCTTATTATTGTCTGTCCAAATTCTTAAGATAATCGTAAACTAATTACGCAGAAGAGGTATAACGTCATTTCAATTTTTCTTTTCATTTGTTGAGTATGTTTTTAAATTCTCGCCTCACTGCGGCGACAATTGTTGAATAATCGACACCATTATTGTGTAAGTCATCTTTAAAGTGGTAAACTTTGGATAGAACTTAATTTCTGAAGAAGTTATACCGGCCGGCTCATTTATTAAATAGCACTGAGTTGGAGCAAAGCGCCCACGGGTTTTTCAAAGTGGTCGTTGCGATTGTTGGCTGATAAAATGGTGGAACTCAAATATGTAGAAAGCACTTATCATGAGACAGTAAGATGGGTTCTAAAAAAAACGAATTAAAGCCCTGGAAAGTAGTGGGATGGGTAATACCACCGTCACAGAACAGTCAATTTGTAGCTAATATGGAGCAGGTATTGGATTTCTATAAAAGGCAATACGACAAGGACTTCCCTGTGATCTGCATGGATGAATCACCCAAGCAATTAATAAAAGAAACCGGAGTTCCCATTCCAATGAAACCGGGACGGCAGGCCAGACGGATTTTGAATATGAGCGTTGTGGTGTAGCCAATATATTTCTGGCGTCTGAGCCACTAAAAGGAAAACGATATATAGAAGTAACAGAAAGAAGAACAAAAGCAGACTGGGCTGTATTTATAAAACAAATAGCCGATGAATGGTACAAAGGTGCTAAGAGAATAACTTTAGTAATGGATAACCTGGCTACACATAAAGCATCTGCATTGTATGATGTATATCCGCCTAAGGAAGCAAAAAGAGTATGGGACAGGTTTGAATTTATTTATACCCCTAAACATGGTAGTTGGTTAAATATGGCTGAAATCGAACTAAATGAATTGATGAGGCAATGCCTGAACAGAAGGATTGATAAAATAGAAACAATGATACAGGAAGTAAATGCATGGAAAGAACATAGAAATAATAAGAAGGCTGTAATCAATTGGCAGTTTACAAATAAAGAAGCTAGCGTTAAATTGAAAAGACTTTATCCGACAATATTAAGTTGACATGACACTAGGGCAATAACAGCAAGCCGGTTTGCTTCATCGCAATAAAATGTGGCTGCAATTAAAAACGATGCTTTTAGTTACATCCTTCTTAAAGTGTCTTATTTCCATCCCTGCAGGCAAATACTTTTTTTGAATGAATACCATTAAAATGACTGATAGCTTCCAATAGCCTGCCATCAACGTTGGCTGATAATACCCCCAGGATTTCTTTTAACTCATGAAAATAAGTTGGTTTGGTAAAGAAGCACAAAGCCCCCATGTCTAAAGCATAATCAGCTTCTTTTTGATGGATTGAGGTGGAGTACATCAAAACGGGTATGTGCTTGAATGCTTCGCTGTCTTTCAATTGTTTCAGACATTCCCATCCATTCATGCCAGGCATGTTGATGTCCAGGAATATGATTTGTGGCTTTTTTAATGTCGCATTTTGTAATATCTCCAACACATTTTTGCCATCAGTAGCACAATAACAAATGATGGATGGATCTATTGCTTCAAGTGCATCGCAAAATAGCTCGGTGTCATCAGCATCATCATCTGCTAGTAAAAATATTTTCTCCAT
>JBDSBP010000434.1:0-30149 GCA_039921525.1 Chitinophagaceae bacterium
CCATTTTTATTAATTTAGACATCGAATCAAACATCTGATTACTATGTCTGAAAACGAAATCATTGAAAGCGAAGATACTCGTATTTGGAAACAGAAAGCCATTGACAGGAGACTGCAATTAAAGGAACTCGGCAAAAGATTAAAGGAACTTTATCTAAGCCGGGATAATTGGAAGGAAAAGTATATGACCGAAAAGCTTCGTGCAGATAATTTTGAAAAGCAGTTGAGTGCCATTAAAAAAAAACTGAACGAAATACTGGTAGATTAAACGCAAAAACAATCCGCCCCAAGTACCACAGTTACCCGGTGCGCATTATACAATTATGTCTAGCCTTTAAGCTGCAGTCTTCTGCCAGTTTTAGGGCCATACAACAAATCATACTGTCTATGAACCTATACCTGGAAACGTCCTGTAAGGCCCCCTCTCATTCCACCGTATTGATCTGGATGAAGAAATATGGCTATCATGAACTGTGCAAGGCTAAACAGGTAGCCGATGACTGGGTGGTTATATTAGATGAGAGTGTCCAGTTTGGACAAAACAAGTTATTAGTGGTGTACGGAATAAGACAGTCCGACATTGATTTCAACCGCCCGTTGGTCTATAAGGATCTGGTGACACACGCGCTAATATCAAAATCCTCCTGGACCGGGGAGGATATCAAAGAAGTCCTTGAGGAGGTAGAAAAGCGCATTGGCAAAATAAAGTATGCCGTAGCCGACTACGGAAACTCGATCAGGAAAGCATTGAAATTACTGGATATACCCCATATATATGACCTTACCCACTGTATCTCCCTGTGTGTAGAACATATCTATAAAGAGGATCCGCAGTTCCAGGAATATACTAAGAAGATGGCCCATCTAAGGGGAGCACAGGCACTGGGGAAAATGGCGCATGTCCTTCCTCCTTTACAAAGGAGCAAGGCCAGGTTTATGAACCTGCGGCCCATATCGGACTGGGGTATGTCGGTCCTTACCCTTCTTGAAAGCCCATCAGAGGAGTTCCAGGAGGAGAAAAATAGCCTTGCCTGGGTGGGGTCTTACCGGGAGCTAATTGAGGAGTTGGCTGTTTTAAATAAAATGATTAACATGATCCAATCGCTGGTCAAGAAAAGTGGGCTTTCCAAAGATAATTTTCACAAATGCCAACGGATTTTAGAACAGGCATCCACCCCACGACTGATCCGGTTTAAAAAGGTGATCACGGACCACTTTGCCAAAAGTCTACATGCATTGACGCAATTGGATCACATACTATGCAGTTCGGATATATTGGAATCCTCTTTTGGCAAATATAAAAACTACCTTCAGGATAATCCGATGGTGGGTATTACTAATTTATGCCTAAGCATTGCAGCATTTACAGGATCGATGAAAGAAGATGAACTCAAAATGGCGTTTGAGAATACCAGGGTCGACCACATCAATCAATGGACATCGTCTAATATCGGTAAAACAACATTAGCCAAAAGAATGAGAGTTCTAAAAAAAATGGGGGGGAAAATAAAAACTTAAAAGTGCTGATTTTTTACACCCCACCTCAAAGGTCTGAAATACAGGTAAACTACTTCATTCAATACCTTTGAGGTCTTCAAGACCTCAAAGGTCGAACATTCTCTTTTTTTATTTAAGTGAACCCAATATTTTTTTATTTATGAATACACGCAAAGGCTTCCTGTTAATTACCGGTATAAGTTTGATACTCTCTATCGTATTTCTTTCTTTCAAAAAAAAGGAACCGAAAAAGCCAAATATTATTTTCCTCCTCGCAGATGATCTGCGGTATAACGCTTTGGGGTGCATGGGCAATTCTATCATTAAAACACCTACGATTGACAGGCTTGCCAATCATGGTACCTTGTTTAAAAATGCATATGTCACCACTTCCATTTGTTGTATCAGCCGGGCAAGTATGTTTAGCGGCCAGTATGCCGCCAGGCATCATATACTTGATTTTGCCACTAATTTTACCGACTCCGTTCGTGCGAATAATTTTCCTGCTTTATTAAAGCATAACGGTTATTACACCGGCTTCATTGGCAAATATGGCGTTGGTAACAACCTGCCTGAATCAGACTACGATTATTGGAAGGGTTTCCCCGGACAGGGAGTTTACTTTTACAAGGATGCAGCCGGAAAGCCCATTCATAGCACCGATATGATGGGTGACCAGGCTTTGGAATTTTTAAAAACAAGGGATAAGTCTAAACCTTTCTGTCTGCAGATTAGCTTTAAAGCGCCACATGTGGAGGATGCCAACAAGCTTCATAACGGGTATGTATATAGCCCGTTCTATGAAAATTATTATAGCAATGAAACCATCCCTCCCTCCCCTACAGGTGACCATAAATTTTACCTGGCTTTTCCGGAAACATTCCGTGTGAATTCCAAAGGCATTCCCAATGAGGCGAGGGTACGATATGATCAACGTTTTTCTACACAGGAGAAATACCAGGAGTCAGTTAAATCCTATTACAAACTTGTAACAGGCGTTGATGACAACATCAAACGCATCGTAGATGATTTAACAAAGAAAGGTTTGGAGAAAAATACGGTGATCATTTTCATGGGTGATAACGGGTATGCCTTTGGAGATCATGGACTGGAAGGCAAATGGTTCGGCCAGAATGAATCCATCCGGGTGCCCACAATTATTTACGATGGCAGAAGTCCGCAGGACAAGCATAATAATGATCAACTGGTGCTGAATATTGATATTGCTCCTACCATCCTGGATTATGCCGGTTTAACCGTTCCATCTTCCATGCAAGGTGTTAGCTTAAAGCCGTTGGTTGATGGGCTGAACCCTTCCTGGCGTAAGGAATTTTATTACGAACACCAGTTCAATACGGAAGGATCTAAAGTGTACCTGCCTATGTCTGAAGGGTTGGTTCAACAGCAATTTAAATATATGCGTTACTTTAACGGCAAAGATCCGGAGAATTTTTTTTACGAAGAATTGTATGACCAGGTCCTGGATCCTTTTGAGGTTCATAACCTGGCCGATAATGTAGGCATGTCGGTATTGAAAGATCAGATGGTGCAGGTATTGAAGCGGATGAGAACGGAATTGAAATAGTGCAAAATTCTGAAAACTATGAGTGATAATAACAGCCATAAAACAGTAGATGATTTTTTAGCAGGGAAGTCGGCTATTACATTGGAGCTTTTTCATCATTTTATAGACACGTACAGTAAACTGGATGACATCACATTATATCCGGCCAAAACGATGATAGGTATTACGAATGCCGATAAACGCATTGCCTGGATAACACAATTGGGTAAGAACTTTGTTCATATAGTTTTTCCTTTCAAAAAACCATACCCGGATAATTTATGTTTTATTAAAATAGCCCAGGTGCCGGGAGATGCTCACCAGTTTAATCATCATTTCAGGATGTATTTTAAGGAGGATGTTAATGAAGAGGTTGTGGAATTCATGAAGCTTGCATACGGGTAGAATTAGCAGGATTTTTGTCTGAAGCAGAATTAACCCAATTATTTGTCTGAAGCAGAATGTAAAGAATTTAAGAATTAGCAGAATTATTTGCCTGAAGCAGAATTCAACGTATTATTCTTTTTTAATCGGTTACTATTGTTTTTGATTTTAATGACAATTGTTACTTAGATAATTTATTTACTTAATTCTGCTAATTCAGCTAATTCTGTGAAACAATAAAAACCGGTGGGGCATTTTTTTCTTTTCCATTATCAAATCGCATTGCAGACAATGCTGCCACATCGCCGCCTGCGGAAAAACCCATCACTCCTATCTTACCTGTATCAATACACCATTCCCTTACAATTAGGAATTTATTTGCGATTTGAAAATGGTTAAATGTTATTCGACAACTTATTATAAATTTATAGGATGAATAAGCTACCCTTAATCTTGGCAATTTGTTGCGTGATGTGCGATAGCGGTAATACATGTGTAGCGCAGCAAAAACTTGAAAACAGGCCGAATATTATTTTTATTCTTGCTGATGATTTAGGATATGGAGATGTAAAATGTTTTAACCCGCAGGGTAAGATCGCTACTCCCCATATTGACCGCCTGGCAAGCAAGGGTGTAAAATTTACCAATGCCCATAGCAGTTCCGCGGTGTGTACGCCTTCCCGGTATAGTATTTTAACCGGGCGTTATCCGTGGCGTTCCACGCTGCAGTCGGGTGTATTGTATGGGTACAATAAACCATTGATATCTCCAGAGCATCTAACAGTTGCCAGCTTTCTCAAACAAAATGGGTATAATACCAACTGTGTAGGTAAATGGCATCTCGGGTTGGACTGGCCCCTGATAGCCAATGCAGATATTGGTATGGATAATATAGAAAAGAAAATTGATTTTACAGCTAAAATAGCCAACGGCCCCAATACCCGGGGTTTCGATTATTTTTATGGTATTAGTGCTTCCCTGGACATGCCGCCATTTGTTTATATCGAAAATGATCATACTGTTGGAATACCTACGGTTACAAAAACCTGGGTCCGCCCCGGTATTGCCGAAAAAGAGTTTGAAGCAGTTGATGTGTTGCCCATGTTAACCAGTAAGGCAAGTGATATTATCGTCAGCCAGGCAAACGAAAAAAATCCGTTCTTTCTTTATTTTGCCTTACCGTCTCCTCATACGCCCGTGGTGCCTTCCAAGGCATTTGATGGCAAAAGTAAGCTGACACAATATGGTGATTTTGTAATGGAAACCGATTGGGCCGTTGGCCAGGTGCTTCATACACTCGATTCTATCGGATTAACAGAAAACACGCTGATTATATTTACAAGTGATAATGGTTTTGCACCCTATGTGCTTAACACCATGAATGTAGAGGCGCTCGGTCATTTTCCGAGCGCTAATTTCAGGGGTTATAAGGCTGACATTTGGGAAGGCGGTCATCATATTCCATTCGTGGCGAGCTGGCCGGGTAAAATTAAACCAGGCACGCAAAATTCAGATGTCATTTCGCTCACTGATTTTATGGCTACCTGTTCTGCTATTATCAATGTACCACTCCCGGCTGATGCAGCTGAAGATAGCTTCAGCTTGTTGCCTGATCTATTAGGAAAGGCTACAAAACCAGCCCGTCCTGCAATTGTATTTCATTCTATTGATGGCAATTTTTCGATACAGGAAGGGAATTGGAAATTGATATTTTGTCCCGGTTCCGGCGGCTGGGCCTCACCTAAAAATAAACCCGCTTTTGATATGGGGCTGCCTGCGGTTCAGTTGTATGATATGACAACCGATACCAGTGAAAAAAAGAACCTGGTGGCTGCGCAACCTGCTGTCGTGGAACGTTTGACACAACTAATGGAAAAATATGTAGCTGAAGGGCGGAGCACACCAGGTAAACCTTTGCGAAACGAAGTGCCTGTTGATATCTGGAAGGATAAAATTTATATGAAATGAAGTTCGTTGAACTGTGCGTTTGTTGCAGCGGGACCTCATGTGTAATCGTTAAAATACGATTAGGGTTCATCTGCTTTTCAAACTCTGTTACTTCAAAGTATTTGTAATCCCTTCATCTGTGTAACAAGTCTTTTACACAGAGTTACACGGAGAAGCACGGAGTTTCACGGAGGGCCTCCGTTTATTTCCGTGAACCTCCGCACACATCTGTGTAACAAAGATATTTCACAGCCTTACACTGAGATGGCATGGAGTTCGATTGTTCGATGTTCTGAAGTTAGTGATTCCAAACTTCCTGGTCTCCTGATCAACGATCTTCCTGTTGGTAAGGGTTGCCAAGATATGATTGTTCTAACACAGTTAGATTTTCCAACCCCGTTATCTCTGTATTTTATTATTTTTAAGGAATAGTCGTTGCAGCACTTCTAATTTAACAAACCACTTATCTCTTGAGGAATTAATCATGACTCCTGCAATATAATATACATCATTCTTTTCCAGCTTCAACCCCGACATTAACTCAGCAAACCTTTATAACATCCATATCAAGCAAAGCCCCCAGCTTCTGAATTTTTGAACTGATATGCCCCACGCCAATAGCACAATGATGTGCCGGGCCATAACTATTCCAGTCATTCACAAACTTGCGTGCACCGATAGAGAATTTATAACGGCTATTTGTATTACCAATTTGAAGAATAGGACCAGAAACGGAGGCGCCTTCTGCTACTAACAGCATCAACCCGGAACCTTTTTTCTCCACTACTGAAAGCAGCGTTACCGGTCCATTTTTTACTGACATCTCTACCGATACTCCTTTGCCCACTTTGCCATGATAGACTTTCAGCGGCCGCACTTTGGTTTTACCTTCAGCAATGGCAATATGCCCCGGGCCATCATGACCCATCAACACCACGTCATCCGTATAATCCATCGCATAATATTCGGTGAAAGAACCGCCCACGCCAAAACTATCCATGATCTTCATAGCCTGTACATTTTTTATTTCATATTCGCCGGCAACGGGAACGCCATTAGCTGTTAGTAAAGAGTTGCCTAAAATAATGGAAGCGATGGCATCTTCATTTTCTATGTTGCCTGTGCCTTTATAATAGTAAGCCATCGAACCCAGTTTATGCAAGGCAACCAACCTGTCTAAGGCCACGGATGTGATGGCCGCTTTTTCCAGTTCTACCGTTGAACAATCCGGCTGCACATCGAAAGCCTCGTAAAAAAGATCGAGGCGCTCCTGCCTTTCCACTTCACTCACTTCTTTTCTCAAAAGTGCCAGCTCTTCTACTTCTAACAATTCAATATGACCGCCAAAGTGCGCGTATTGCTGGGTGAGGTCGGTGTAAATGTCCAGCATGCCGCTGTAGTAATGCCCCATACAACCCAGGCGGTTATAGAACATGGTATTCATCACTTTGGCAGCATGCACCCAATCGGCAACTTCATCCCAGCATTCAGGGTCATCGTGCAGCATTCCGGTGATCTGGTGAAACCTGATGCCGACCCTGTTGAATACGTTGGCTATTTCCGGAACAGGACAAGCTGAACAATATGATAGCCACTCCCCTGTCATGCTGGTGCGATCGGTCATGGCATTAAAAGAGGCATAATCAATGGCGGCTCCCGGAGCAAGGTTAAGGATGATCACAGGCACTTTGGCACGTTGCACCACGGGCAGTACCGTTGAAGAAAGCGCATACGTTGTTACGTATAAAAAGATGAGATCTACATCTTCTGTTTTGAATAATTTACCGGCCTGAAATGCTTTGTCTGCATTATCTACCAAGCCTGCATTTACTATTGCGGGATGAATAGTAGCAAGCTTCTGTTCTACAACATTTAAATAACCTTCCAGGCGATCTTTCAATCCACTAAATTGTGGCCAGTACGTGTCTAAGCCAATCCCAAATAATCCTATTTTTAAATGAGATTGTTTTGTATGATCGGTGCTTAATAGCAATGCAGCATGGTTTTCTGATTTTGACATATCAATTATTTTGAGTGGATTACCCGGCAGTGCCCGTAAAAAAACCTTCATAATGAGGGGATGATTCAAATATCCCTCCGCTTCTTTTGTAGAACTCATCATCCAATTCAAAAACGCCATTTTTCACTTTTGTCCATGATGCTCCAGCAGCCGGGTTGTAGCTGACCATATTATTCCAGTTACGATAATTCTTATCGCCATTCGTTTCCATCAGGCTCATGTTTAAACCAGGAAATGGTGCCAGGCGGCAGGCAAGGTTTTTGTGCCAGTCTATCAAGATTGGATTAACAGTAAGGTCGGCACAGATGCATGGCACCTTCAGCTCATACGCCAGCTTAGCCAGCTTCATACTCAGGCTAAGTGTTTTGGCAATACCTTTTAATACAATAACACTGTATCCCTGCTGTAATCTGCGCCTGGCACCCGCTTCATCATGCACACTTTCATCCCCTGCCACCCTAACACCCGTATCTCTTACATCCTCATCATTTTGTTCGGTTAATGGTTCTTCATATAATAAGATCTGGTCGAAGGCGCCGATCTTTTTAGCGTGATCGAGATAGCGCAAAAAGGTCTCCTTTTTTTCATAACGGGCATTGGCATCCATCGTATAAATAAGCTTGCCGTTAGCCGTTTGATTCGTACGTACATCCTTAAGCGCAGTATGAATTTGGGTGAGCCGTTCTATATCTCCAGCCAGCATTTCAGCCTGTGATCCGGGATAGCCGGTTTTAATTTTGATGACAAAATATCCCTGCTTAGCAGCATTTACCAGCTCATTCATGGGCATGCCATAAGGAACCTGGAACATGATGGCAATTTTATCGTTATGATGCGACAAAGCCGCCCGGTAAGGCGCGGGTATCATAGCATCTACCGTAGTAAATTTGTTTTCGGCAGCATACAATAACCAGGCAGCATTGTCGATGCTCACCAGGGCATTATATACAAAATTTATATTGAGGTTAGCCTTGCCTGTTAATTGCTTACCCGCTTCCCAAACCTGTGGCAGTATCTTTTCAAACAATTCAACCGGTGTGCTGAAGGGCGTCTTTTTAACGATTTCCAATGCTTTGGAAACGAGGATATATAACAGGGCATTTCCTTCCGCTTCCGAATGCATCGCAAACAGTTCAGCATCATCATACAACACACTTTGTGAAGCAATTCCAATTTTCTCAATGCCGGACTGAGATTGTAGTTTGGAAGCGATTTGCCACATTTCGGTAAGGTATCCGCCTTTAAAACCAAAAGCCCGGATAAGTTTTTCCCGTTCAAAATCCGAGGCGGTTTTAATTACCTGGATAATTTTGTAAGCATCTTTTTTATCGTTAGCATTGGGTAAATACCCGCCCCCGGCAAATGCTGCGATGATACTGGTATTTTTTACAAATTGTCTTCTATCCATAAAGAATAAATTATTGGCTAAGCAGGTGTAATGTTAAGCATAAATTTTTTTAGTATTTAACCAATTTAGCCTTGGAGGCACCAAGGCACCAGGAAGCACAAAGAAGAGTGTTTGGTTTGCTTCCTTTTTATTATCTTCCCCATCGAATCCTTTGCGTTTCTTCGTGCCTTCGTCTCTTCGTGTCTTCATGGCCCGGGACGACTGGTAGAAGTTTACGATTACGTCGAAATTTAATACTGCTAATATGAAAAAAAAGAACAACCAGGTATCGCGCAGGAAGTTTTTAGCTACTATCACCACTGCTGCTGTGACTATGCCATTGGTCTTCCCGCCTTCTGTGAAAGCTGCCAAAGCGAAAGACAAGCTCAGGCATGCAGCTATTGGCATCGGTTCGATGGGTACAGGCGACCTTGAAAATTTCAGGACGCACCCGCTGGTGGAGATTGTGGCGCTATGCGATGTTGATTCGCTCAATTTAAAAAAGGCTTCAGATAAATTCCCTGGCGCACGTACCTATACCGACTGGCGTGAACTCCTTAAAAAAGAAAAAGACAATATAGATTCAGTGGGTGTAGCAGTACCGGATCATAGTCATTACATAATATCCATGAAAGCGATAGCTGCCGGCAAGCATGTTTATTGTCAGAAACCGATGTGCCATGATGTAGCGGAGGTTCGTGCGCTGACCCAGGCTTCCATCAAAAAAGGGGTAATTACTCAATTGGGAACCCAACATGCTTCTGGCCTGGGCGACCGTACGGCGGTGCAATGGATAAAGGAAGGGGCCGTCGGGAAAATTAAACACGCTTACTTATGTTCTAATCGCCCCGGGGCTATTGCGCAATACAGGCTGGTAGGGCCTCGCCCGGAGAATGAGCAGGCCCCGCCTTCCACGGTAGACTGGGATAAATGGGTAGGCACGGCCCCTATGCGTCCCTTTGCGCCGGCAATTTATCACCCGAGGATATGGCGCAGCTGGCAGGACTTTGGCACGGGCTGGTCCGGCGATATCGGTTGTCATATTTTTGATGCGGTATGGAAAGGCCTGGGTTTGAAGGCGCCCAAATCAGTGATAGCGGAGGTGCAGAAATCGTGGCAGGAGTCACCCGCGCGCCGTGCCGACACCTGGCCGCAGGGGGATCATATAACATGGATGTTCCCGGGTAATGACCTCACTGAGTCGGATACCCTGCCACTCGAATGGTTTGATGGTGAATTTTATCCGCCGGAAGATGTTCGTAAATTATACTCACTGGAAAAATACACGGCAGAATCAGCCATGCTGATAGGCACAAAAGGCGCCCTTCTTATTCCGCATACCGAAATGCCTATATTACTGCCACAGACTGATTTCAAAGACTATAAACTGCCCACGTTGGAGAAACGCAATCACTACCATCACTTCGTGGATGCCATCCTGTTAGATAGAAAAACCGAGTCGCATTTCGCACAATCCGGGCCGATGACGGAGGCTATCCTTCTTGGCACGGTGGCCATTCGTGAACCAGGAAAGTTATTGGAATGGGATTCGGAAAAAATGAAGTTCCCGAATTACCCGGAGGCGGAAAAACATTTGCAGCGGAAGTATAGGAAGGGATGGTCGTAGAATTTTACTTTTTGGTGGGCATCTGCTACGCTTTAGTTGAAATAATAAGGTGGATATCATTTCATTTATTCCTTACCAGTAATCAATTTATTCAACGTATAACAAATCAATTTATTAGCCAACGGCTGTCCCGATGCGGATTTAATATCGCCCAATTTTAATTCATAAATATATCCTGCTTTTAACTCGTCAAGATGTACTGATAATTTCTTTCTGTCTGGTGAAATATTTATGGCAGTTACCTGTATATTTTTCAGATCGAATAAATCGGAACCATATTTCTTATGATATTCGTAGAAATAATGACGGAATTTATAATTGGTCGTATCTTTTGCCGTTGTTTCATCCAGCGGTTGTGTAAACGTTATATCGAAACCGGTTGGAGTGAGGTTCATGCTATAAATATCGAAGGGTTGATTGTGCGTATACACAATCCGTTGTATGCCCTCATCGCCCAGCCATCCATGCGAATCCTGTCCCACCCAAAGACTACCATCTGGTGCAAATGCAAGCCGGTTATTGCCTTTTCTTAATCCGTTGCCATCAATAAAAGGTAAACAGGCTCCCTGGAACTCACCTCCTACCCGTTCCATCATTACCCTTACAATCCGTCCCTCATTCATTTCGCCCACGAATAGTTGACCGCTAAACGGACCAAACTTTCCATGTGTATTATCACAAAGCGGCTGGCTGGGCGAGTTGGCTATTATTCCCTGCGGAAATAATACGGCTCCCTTTGTTCGCATGCTATCCAGTAATTGGCTGGGCAATAATAAAGGGTTTCCCAGGCTCCAGCCTTTTTGCCAAACAAGGCCCGCGGGATGACCATAAAATTTACCTTCACGCACATGGTGTAATGCGCTGGTGCCGATCCAGTCGCCCTGGTTTTCGGTAGCAAATAAATTACCAGCCAGGTCAAAGCCAAGGCC
This sequence comes from Chitinophagaceae bacterium, assembly GCA_039921525.1. GTDB lineage: Bacteria > Bacteroidota > Bacteroidia > Chitinophagales > Chitinophagaceae > JADCRZ01. Next base: position 11,356 of record JBDSBP010000434.1, read on the forward strand.
GTTAGGCGATCTGAAACCCGAGGCAAAAGGAAGCAGGGTACCCTTGGGCGTCAGTTTCATGATCCATCCCCGGTAGGGAACCATGGAAAACATCTGGCTGTTGCCCTTGCCATCACGGCCCAGCGGATTAATAGTGCCACGCACTTCTGATCGCATACTACCGGCAGGTGAGGATGAATTCAGGGCTATAAACAGGTTGCCTGCACTGTCCTTAACAGGACCATAATTAAATTCATGGTAATTACCAGAGATGCCAAAAGCGTCTGTAACGTTTTCATAAAGATCTGCCTGACCATTACCGTCCGTATCTTTTACCCTCGTTAGTTCCGGCCTTTGCATGATGAGCAATTCGGAATTACTTATCACCAATATGCCTAAAGGATCATGTAAGCCTTCGGCAAATAACTTCCATTTTTTTGTTGCCGGGTTATATGTCATTACTTCTCCACGAGTGAAGCAGGCAACCAACCGGCCGTCAGGTAAAAATTCTATCGCCCCGGTTTCGGCTGTCAACCCATCAGGCATTTTAATTGTTTCAACCCGGTAAGATTCTGTATTCGTTTGACAAAGGCTTTTTGGAATGATGCCTGAGATTGCCAAAAGAATTATTAAAAATGCGTATTTTATTTTAAGGTGCATACGTTAACTCCTTACTTTTTGTCATAGTTATACTGAACTGCCTTGCCTGGCCGGGAGATAATAGTAATGTGCCGTTTCCCCACTTGCCCGTTGAGATGCGGTAAGCAGCTCCATCGTCAGGATCGGTACAAAACCAGACTGTTTTATTAGCGGAAGGAATTCTGAAAGTCCTTACCAGGTCACTGCCATCCTTACCGGGCAGGATGAGTTCAAACACATCAGTGCCATTGAGCGTATAATGAAATTCGGGATACCGGTTGATTAAACGGTATCCTTTATAGGCAACTACCGGGATACTATCAGCGTTGCCTATGCGAAATGGATAGCTTGTTTTATCCCTGAAAAAAATTGTACCTAAAATTATGGCGGAGACATCGCCTTTACCTTTCCAAAGTTGTGAATTATCCAGGAAACCTCCTTTCCATGCAAATCGTAACCTGCAGGTACCGGCATCCCAACAATAAGATATATTACGGGGAAGGCTAACCGCTATTGCCGCCGGGCTGGCGCCTTCAATGAATACGCGGTACAGGTAAGGAGGAATGGGTGTATATGGGTGTAAGGGTTTGGTTTTTACCCTTGCATGATTTACAGCAGTATCATTATCCATGTGCATCCCGGTTGCGATAGGTTTTTCTTCCCTGCGTGCAGCCGGTATATTAACATCCTTTTTTATATCTGGTAAATTGGTATTGTTACTAACATACATCGCGCCGAACATGACAAAACCATGCCCCGGAAGCGTGCAAACGTAGGGATAAACGCCGATTTCTTTGGGCGCCGTAAAGCTGATTGATTTACTGCCGTTAGGCGGAACAACAGGTATTGACCACAATACGGTTGGATCTAAAGGTATATAATCCTGCGAGGGCCCTTTATCCCCAAGTGCAAGTGCTTTGTTCACCACGTCCAGGCGAGCTCCCGGCCTGGTAACCACAAGGTTGTGATTCATGTCATCGGTGTTGGTAAAAACAATTTTGACTCTAGATCCGGGCTTTATGATAAAACGGACGAGATCAAATTGCAGCCCGGTTTTTACACCGATTGAAATAGTAGTTATAGTATCCGTATTTTGTTGAGCACGGGCATGTATAAATATAAGAGATGAAAGGAGCCATGAAAAGATTATTTTGTTGAAGCGCATAAGACGATGTTGGTTACCCGAATATGTGGGCTTTAAAACGTGATAAGGAAATAGCTATGATAAATATGATAAAAACCTGTGAGAGTTGATGCTTCTATCTTCCCCACTTTAAAAAAGGAGGGGAAGATATTGGCATCACCCTCACAGACTTTTTGACCTCACCCTTCTCTTCCTAAGGCTTCTTCACTGGTTCAACCGTTCTTAAATACGCCACCAAAGCCAGCACATCCGCGTCATTCAATGTATTGAGCAAACCGTTAGGCATCATGGATACCGGTGTTGCTTCGCGCGATTGTATGCTGGATTTATTTATAACAACTGCATCTTTTCCAACAACGCGCATGGTTAGCTGCCGTTCATTTTCTGAAGCTACATTTCCTGCATAAGTGCGGCCGTCGCGCGTGGTGACCACCACCATTTTATAATCATCCTGGATCTCTCCGCTGGGGTCCAGGATATTGCTAAGGAGGTATTCTACGTTTCTCCTGTTTGAACCGGTTAGATCCGGCCCGATTATGCCACCTTCTCCATACATTTTGTGACAGGGACCGCAGGTTTGCAGAAAAAAAGCGCGGCCCTTAACCGGGTTTGAAGCACTGATGGCTTTATCAGTCAGCAACCTCTTGTATTTAACATATAACTTTTCATCCATACCCGATTGTTCTAGTGGTCCCCATACTTCCATAAAGCCGCTTCCCACTACCCGAAGCAATTGCCTGGCTGCAAATACGGGTACATCTGATTTTGGAATACTTTTATTCTTTAAAGCCTGCGTTAGCAGCCAGCCATAAGTTGGCCTTGATGCCATGGTTTGAATAACCTGTAGTTTTTCGGGAGTATTGAAAGTACTATACTTACCCAGCAGCAGTTTTCCCAACGGGTCGCTATCATAAGCGGCGATGGCCCGGATTACATCAACACGTAAGCCAGGTTCATTTAGTAAAGGAGGAATTTCTTTAATGAGTTCTTTCCGTTGCCGGTTTGTAATTGCTAACAAGGCGAGGCGTCGTTGCTCAAGAGGCGCGTTCTTATTTTTTAGAGTGGCTAGTAACTTCATGGCCGATTCTGTATCGCCGAATTGTTGTGTAACGGACAGGGCTACCTGTTTTACCCGCTGATTGGTTGAGTTGCTAAGCCTTGCATAAACAGTTTTCCAGTTGGCAGGTGCTATCAAATCGTACCGGCCTTCCAAACCATCCCGCATTCCCTTCAGCAAGCTGATCTGTGTTTTCGGGTTTTTTGCGATCCATGCAACAAGTTTTTCCGTGGAATCTGCGTCTACAGTGCGACGTGAGATAAACTCGGCAAGCATTGGAATTTCGCAGGTAGCAGCGAGTGACAGGGCACGGTCTGCGTTTTCTTTTACCAAAGGCTCCATACCAAACCAGATCATTTTTGGAAGATTATGATCGGCACTGTCTTCAGGATGTTTCATCAGTTCACCGGCTATTGACCAGCGTGGTTCCTTGCTGATGCGTTGCAATGCCGAGGCAAGATAGAGACGCACTACCGGTGAGTGATCTTCCCGAGACATGACTATAAATTTTGCAATCGCTTCAGCAGGTGGGTTGTGATCTTCACATAACAGTTGAATAGCCCAGGCACGTATGTACTCGTTCTTATCACCTAAAATGCTGGTGAGTTCCGTACTGTTGAAACCACCTGTTACGTGCATGCCCCACATGGCCCGCAAGCGCCAATCAGGATTTGCTTCATTGCGAAATAAGTTGCGAAGCTGGTCATGTGTTTTACTATCCAGTTTTCTTTTGGCAGCACGGTTCTGCAAAATGATCCTTGCCCTCCGTGCATGCCATTCACTTTTACTGGTTTGCAGATTTACCAGTTGTTCATCTGTCATCTTAGAAAGATCCGAATAGCGGCCGGGCCAGTTTTCAGCCAGCGAATTTTTTGGAGTGATTCGAAAGATCCGGCCGGTTTCTTTGTTCAAAACTTCTTTGCCACAAATATCAGCATCGTGCCAGTCTAAAACGTACAACGCTCCTTCGGGGCCGATCTCCATACTGAATCCTACGAACTGCGCATTATTTGCCATCATGAAATCTTCCCCATGATGAGCGGTGAAACCTGAACCCTGGGGAACAAGTACATCCGATAAAACAGCATGCTCGTGGATATTGGCCATAAAAATTCGCCCATATTGAGTTTTAGGGAAGGCATCCGATAAATACACCCGTGCCCCACCGTGAGCAGAGCGGTGACTATGATCGGCAATCGTTTTAATATCATTATAAACATAGGAGTTGAAATGCTGGCCTCCCTGGCGTTGATAGATACCGCCTGGGATTACGTGCCAGAGATGTGGGATAACACAGGCGCTGATTAACAGCTGTCCTTTTGCATCATAGTCGATTCCCCACGGGTTACTGAAGCCATGTGCTACTACTTCAAAAGTGTCTTTAATAGGATGATATCTCCAAACGCCCCCATTAATTTCTACACCATCTCCCTGCAGAATATCTTCCGGAAAGGGCTCCTTGTGTTTATAAAGGCGCCCCTTTCCATTGGGTCGTCTCACTTTGGATGGAGTGGCAAACCCTTCTAATCCATACAACCATCCATCAGGCCCCCAATGAAAACTGTTTAGTGTTTCATGACGGTCACGGATACCCCAACCGGTTAAACGAATTTCAATATCCTTAACATCTGCAACATCATCGCCATTACGATCGGGAACAAAGAGTAAATTAGGTGGTGCGCCGAGGAACAAACCATCAAAACCCACAGCCATGGCAGATGGAAAAGGAATGCCTTCAAGGAAAACTTTACGGGTGTCGGCAATGCCATCCCTGTTGGTATCTTCTAATATAAGTATCCGGCTATTGCCATCATTTGAAAATCCACGGCCCCTTGATTCGTAGTCGAGGTTTTCTGCCACCCACATGCGACCCCGGTCATCCCAACAAAATGCCATGGGTTGGGTCATCATAGGTTCGGAGGCCCAGGCATTTACCTTAAATCCATCGACGATAGTCATATTCCTGACTGCTTCATCGGGGGTGAGAAATTTCGCTTCCAGTCCTTCCTTTTGGGCAATTTCCCACAGTTTGGCAGTGGAGAAGATAGAGTTCTGACCAGTAAATTCATCCCAGGTTTTGGTAAGCTCAATGTCATTGAGATTGCCTGTGTAAATAACCAACTGGTGACGGATAACTTCTGTTTCTCCTTTTTTAATTTGCCAATCACCTTCCCTGGCCCGAACAGGACCGATACCCATTTGTTCATCCACCCTCCACTGTTGCGGATAGCCTTTATTTTCCGGGTGATCGAAGATGGCGATATGCGCCATGTCATTACGGCCTGTAACCTGCATGCCAACGTCTACCCACATGGCACGTTGGCCTTCTGCTTTTTCGTTACGCTGACGGGCAGCATTAACAACTTCGCCTTTAATGCCTTCATGCCATGGCATACGAAGGAACAGCCCGCCATAATCATATTTGCCAATAGTGATATCCGTTTTTGCTTCCCCGCTCCACTCCAGGTCAATCAGGTATTTGCCGTTACTTTCTTTTATTGACCAGTTTTGTGTTTCAGTAAGCGCCGCATTTCCCTTTTCATCGAGTAAATCATACACCGTTTGCCATTTAACTTCCGGCAATTCTTCAATGGCTTTTGCGGACCCTTTGACTACTGTGGCCGACACTCTTTTCCAGTATTCACCTTGTGGGTTATGAAAATAATCCCGACCGTTTACGCGGGTAAAACCCCAGTAGAGGCCTGTCTGGTGTTTGTGGTGTTCGGGACTGAATTCTGTAAGCACACCTTTGCCATCGGGTGCCATAATCGGGTGCAGGTATGGTCGGAAATCGGCCCTGGCATTTTCAACAAGAACGGGCGTTTTTGCCGTTCCATAAAACACAGATATTGTTCCCGCCTTCCTGTCCTGCTCTATCCGAAATCCTTTTTTGGCATTTGCCGATTTTTCTTGAAAATTATAACCTGACAGAAAGAGTGTGGAGAGTGTAATAATCAAAAAGATGAATCTCATTCTTAAGTAGTTTAAGAGGAGGAGCAATATAAGAATATAACAGTCAAGTGCCAATTAAAAAGCTGTTGAATCATGGAGGCACAGAAGCACAAAGCAGCAAAGTGTTTATTGATCTACTTCGTGTTACTCTCTTGCCTGGTGTTATGTCAACTCTAAAATGACGCTTTGGCTATCAGCCTTCAGCTATCAGCTGTCAGGAGGAAACTAATTCTATCATTGTTTTCCTGATAGCTGACTGCATACGAATCTGCCAGTATATTTATGAGAGACGTCGACAAAATACAACACGTATCCGGTGTAACAGGGCGGGGGCAAGCCCCGCCCCTACAAACGCCGCGTATCAAAAATGTTATTTACACGGGCGATATCGGCGCCACTGATCGAAGACTCATACCTCACACCTAATACCTTTCTTCAAGAAGAGCCGCAGAAGGTTTATCCAAAAAAAACGAGCAATCAGTATGCAATTGAAGTATACTTGCCGGAATTAGATTACTAACTGGCTGTTCCAGGCAATTCTTAACGGCCGTTGCTTTCCTGCTATCCGGCACAGAACAAATAATATGTTTTGATTTCATCATTTGTTTGATGGACATGGAGATGGCCTGGCTTGGCACATCTTCAATCGTTTTAAACCATCCTTCGTTATATTGTTGTTTCCGGCAAAGATCATCGAGGGTTACGATGATAAAAGGATCTTCCGTGTCAAAATCTGCCGGTGGATCATTAAATGCAAGATGCCCGTTTTCACCAATGCCTACAAACGCAACATCTATGGGATGCTGTCTGATTAAACCGTTCAGGCGATTACATTCTTCCACCGGGTCAGATTCTCCATTTACCAGGTAGCTTGCTTTTAATGGAGGCACTTTTGAAAGAAATCTTTCTTTCAGGTATTTTCTAAAGCTGGCGGGTGACGACTCCGGCAATCCAATATATTCATCCAGGTGAAACATAACAACCTTACCCCAGTCGATATCCTTTTCTGAAATGAGTTGATGTAGCGTTTCAAACTGGCTTGCTCCCGTAGCTAGAATAATATTTGCCTGGTCTTTTTGTGCAATAGCCACTCTTATCAAATCAGCAGCAAGTTTGCCTGACGCTTTTCCTATTTCAACTGGGTCATTTTTTATCTGTATTTTCATAATTGAGAACTTCGGGTGATTTTAAAAAAATTTAAATTCAAATATAATCGTTTTATTGTTGGTTATCCCGGAGCTAGTTAAAAGATAATCAAACACTTTCTTACAAAAAAAAGACCCGCAATTAGCGGGTCGATCATTTTCTTCCTCCTTGAGATTACGCTTTAACATCTGTTTTGTAATAATTCCTCTTCGCATCTATTATCGCACCATCTCTTTCATGCTTTAATTCCTGAACTTTTGCTCTTCTTTCTCTACGTGGCAGATCCTTATCGTGTTTAGCTGACCAGATTCTATCTTGGTAATCATTCTTAATATCCGCCACCTGCAAATCTAGTTTTGTAGGCCGGGAAGAATGAAACATGCCTGGGTAAGGGTAGTAAGGGTTATAACCAAAACCGTATCCTAAATAAGGTCCATAAGGACTATAAGGAAAATAACTATAACCGCCTACGATGGCAACGCGAGGTTTAACATAAACCTTACCACCACCTCCACGACCATGAACCTGGGCAGATGCGCCAAAACCTAATCCTAGAAACAACAACATCACTAACATTATCTTTTTCATAGTTGTAACATTTATGTAAGTAACAACGCAATTCTTATGCATTTTGATGTGTTAATGTAATAGCTTAACGATCCGATAACAGTTTGCGCGAGAGTGTATTATGAGCGTATAATTTTTTGCCAATATAATAATCATTAGGTAAAAAATGATAGGGAGTGAAGAGGCAAATTCATGGAATGGCAGTACTAGAAAGGGATCGACTGTGAGGTCTCAAAGACCTCCCAGGTCTGAGATAAGGGTTGCGTCCTCATTCAAGACCTGTAAAGTCTCGAAGACCTTACAGGTCGATCCTTCTTTTTATTCTTATCATTTTTCACCAAGCAAATATTGCCAGGAAATGATTATGAAAATTGTCAATCTGCTATCCTGTAAGTAGGCTTTGGAAACCCAGGTTGAAAAGCAGAAAGGCTATTTACCAATATGGTGCAGCCAGATCGGATCTTTATTTCTTCAATAGCTTTTAACACCAATATGGAAAGAATATCAGGTTCCGTTTGTACACGCGCGTTGATCAACAAGGTGGCTGACGAAGAAGGGTGATCTTCCCCGTCAATTTTGATTTCATTTCGAGTGGTTGAAGTAAAAGATATTTTTGTTTTTTCATTGAGCAGAAATTTCAGATGCCCGATTGAATAGTGGTTAGCTGCTATTTTTTGATAGATAAGGTTTACAAGATCCGCTGCATTTTTAGAAGCGGAATGGGCTGTACTTAAGATCTCCAGCTCCTGGTCTAACCATGCGAGCTTAGCTTCGCCAGCTCCGTAAATAGTATAGTCAATATCTAATGAAGAAAGCTTATTAGTCATTGATGATTCATTCAAAGCCTGTAACCATTGTGCGAAGCTGGTGGCATCTAAAGAATTCTGAAAGATCACTTTTTTATGCCCGTATTGTTCGTTCATTCTGCTCGTTAAAATAGAAAGGTCTTCTTTGTTCATAAGATCAACCTTGTTAACTATTATGATGCCGGCTTCTTCGAGCTGTTTGAAGTAAATGTAAGTAACGGATGAATCAAAAGATCCCGAATTTCCGATCAGCAGCATGTATAACAGTCGCGCATCAGCGAAAGTGGAAACGGTGACTTCAGTGTCGCTTCTATAATTCAATAAAGGTTTCATTACGGTTGCCACAATATCAGTGCAGGTGCCAACTGATTCTGCAAATATTATGTCAGGATGGTTTTCTTCAATCAACGATTCGATATTATTATTTAGCTCGTTGTAATTGCAACAAAAACATCCATTTATTACCTGCCTGCCTGGAATGTCAAGATTCTTGAAAAATTTGCTATCAACCAGTTTTATTCCCTGGTCGTTGGTGATCACCCCAACCCTGGTGCCCTGTTGCATTAAAATAGCGCAGGCCTGTTGAATGGCTGTTGTTTTTCCGCTGCCGAGAAAGCCGCTGAGTAGATGAAGTTTCATGCAGGTTGATTAGGGATTGTTTGTCAAATTTTGTGTTTGCGTAAATTATTGTGCGTTTATATTGGAAGATGTTATTTTGTAATCTCCTCCTGGAATCCGATATAAAAAAATGTAAGGTGATAGCCTATCTTCCCCTCTTTCTTCAAGGAGGGCATGTTGGGGAATGATGCGAAGCACGTCCTCAATGAGGGTGGTTACCACGAGGTGCAACCGACAAATTGGTATCCGAGGCTCTGCAACAAAATCATTATGTAACACCACGCTTCAACCACCCGTTTTGTCCTGCAGACAAAACGTCCCCTCCCTGAATCTCCCTGAATAAGGAGGGGAAGATAGGCCATTTCCAAAATTTTTATCAGAACGCTTTGTATGAATACCTTACCATTACCCATAACACGCACAATCCTCTTGACACTTCCCCACCATTGCCTGCACCGGGTACCCCAATATCACCTCTTCCGGCAATGCCTCCCTCACTCCCTTTATTATCACTTCAAAAGTATAATCAACATCTGTTAAACCACTGCTCTTCCATAAATAAATATTTCTTCTATCACCAGCAACCAGGCCCTCCAACTGGTTTTGAAGATAAGGCTGTATGCCATCAGAGCCATGAAGATAAACAGTTGGTGAAGCATTCATCGAGTTCTCCAATACTTCTCCCCTCCCATTTTTCATGATATAACGGAAAGCTACAACCGAATTTATTTTAACAGGTATCAAACCTTTACTTCTTTACCACTTACCATAATTTTGTGTAGGGCTATTTTTCCGTACACTGTTTTTAGCACCGGCTTACCGGTTTTTAGTGACACCGTGCCAAAGCCGGTAGCCGTTGAGATAAAGCTCGTAAAATCGCCGATTTTTGAATCGATATATAAAGTTGAATCCACTGCATCATAACGAACACCTGTTAAACCTTGTATTAAACCATAACTAGACATCGCCCTGGCATACCAGTGACCGCATTCATATTCATTGAATGGATTGCGGATTCGCCCATCATACCTGTCTCGGCAAAAACGTACTACTTCAAGGCCCTCCTTAACATTCCCCAGTAACATCAGGTGAGAGGCTACCTGGTATTCGATGCCGGTCCATACCTCATCACTGTACACAAAAGGCAGGGAAAGCTTTCCTCCTTTGGGCCAGGTGCAAAGTAAGAGCCCACCTTCATTACCCAACGCATAAGCCGGGCGTTGCGGATTGGCATGGTCACTCAGGTCTTTCTTTAAATTGTATTTGTGGATCGATAACAAATGGTTCTTGATTTTTTTCGTATCGATAAATTCTGGCAGGCCGCACATCGCGCCAATCCATGCACCTAATACTCCGTCACTCAGGCATCCCAGTCCATATTGGTATTTGGGACCTTCTTTTTGCATGATCGTTTTTGCTTCTTCGGAATAAGCGCCACCAAACGATTTGGCAGTGGCCGGATCAGGCGCATTCAAATTTTTATATTCAATATCCTGGATAAAATATTCCCCATTGTATAATTTTGTTTCGATGAATTGTTTTCCTTTCGTAAGAAGATCCTGGTATCTATTGATGTCCTTATTAAGAAATTTACCCATTTCAATAACAGACTTTAAAGCACCCAGGTAAAAGCTGGTACACATACCGTCTGGTCCCCAAAATTCGATGTCATAAGTGTTGTGATGCGGTTCTTCCACTATGCCTTTTCCTTTGGGATCCCATACGCCGGTACAGTAGTCCATGCTTTTTACCACCATCGGGTAAATCTTTTTCAGCCAGCCAGAGTCACCACTGATACGCCAGTCGCGGTGCACCTTCATGATGCCACCTAATTGCCCGTCTGCCGCCGCATGAAAATCATGTTTCAGATTACTGATGGGCAAGTTTGCCCTGAATTGTTGGTGGCCCTCTATATTTTGATTTTCGCAAAACTCCGTATTACGTAATGTTCTTTCCAGGTTGGGAAATAGATGCGGAATGGCCTGTGCATAATTCCATACATGCGTACATGAACCATGACAACATCCGCCGGCATCTCCGCATCCTTCCCAACTCCATAACCTGCCATCATACTGACGCAGTACTGTCGGCGATTTAATAATGGTAAGGTTAGCGGCAACGGCTTCTATTACTTCTGCAGGCAAAGTGCTGGAGTAAAAAGCGTCTTTAAATAGTTTTGTTTTTTTATTGAGGTCGTTGTAATTATCCAGCCAATAATTCGTTACTTCCTTTACATTGCTAAATTTGCTACTATACCAGGGTTTATAATTAACAGAGGTGGTTTGCTTACCGGTTGTTACTCCGATATCTGCAGGCCCTGAACAGCATCCCGTCTCGGGATCGCAGTTTTTCTTTTCATCATTCATAGATTCTCCTACTTTCAGATCAGAATCGGGAACGTACCATGCCATCATTACCCGGATGGTTTTTGAAACGCCGGGCAATAGTGCAAACGGTACATATAACGATGCACCCGGCGCGTCTTTCTCAACCGGTTCAACAGCCTTCACCTGTCCATCCCTGATAGTATTCCATGCCATGGTTAGCGGATCCCACCATCCGCCACGAAACCAGCAATAATCAATAACAGTATTTTCTTCATTGGTATAGATGGCATAATCGCCCTTCAGGTGCGGCTTATCAGTTGTTCCTTGCTGACTAAGAACAAACCCCCTTCCAATCTTACCAATACTATTTGTGGCAGCCTTATCCGTCGTTAAGAAATTTTTAGCGTTGTAAGAAAAAATAGCTTCCAGCTTTTTTGTTCCGCTGTTAGTGAAACGATATTCCAATGCGCCAACAGGCAGGCTTGAATTATCTTCATCGGTTGGGATAAAAGGGCTCCATCCTGTTATCTGTACCTTTATGGGGAGATCTGTATCCTGCAGCTGTATGTTAGCATAAGGAAAAGTTGTTATAAATTTGGCCTCTTTAAATCTTGGTAATCCGAATGTAGATCCAGCTGCACCATTCCCCGTGCCTTTTTGTCCGAAGAACTTCCACTGGGGAACCGGCCCTTCCAAAATTTTTGCGCCATTCTTCATGTCTTTCACAGAGATGGCCGCGAACATACCGGGTTCATTAAAAATATCAGGTTTATTTCGCACACTCATATGAGAGATGGCTCCGGATCCTTCCAGGCAAAACATACCTGCCCCTAAACCACCAATAGGGAAAGCCAGCCTGTTGAGATACCCCGATTCGTATGGTGCATTATACTTTCTTTTTTTGACGCCATCCGTCGTTTCTTTTTCTTTCCCGGCTTCTTCCGTTTCTACCGGAACATTTGCCTTTAATATTGGGTTTGGTACTGCCACTCCAATGCTACCAATAGTGATCGCTTTTAAGAACGAACGGCGCTTATAGTTTTCTGTCATCATTTAAAAGATTAAAGTAACTCGATAATGCTTTAACGAAAATAAACAATGTACTTTAAGATGTTTCATCCAATTCTTATCATTTTTGCCTGGCAATTAAAATTTTTTCGTTTCACAATCGTCTTCCTGTGGAAAGACAAAACTAATATACGTATTTACGGAGGCTGATAGCCGCCCTACCTTTGCTTCAACAAAGCCAGAAATGGCAGGTGTGCCTGACGACTATCCTCTAATTCCGTACCTTACGCTTCATTATGCGACAACTAGCAGCTCTTTATTTGCCGACATGACGGGCTATACCGCCCTGATGCAGGAAAATGAACAACTGGCGCGCCTGAAAAGGAAACGCTTGAAGGAAGTGCTTGAATCTACCATTACAAAGTTTCACGGAAAAATATTGCAATACTATGGTGATGGCTCGCTTAGTATTTTTAATAGCGCCATCGACGGCGTTAAATGTGCCATCGATATTCAACACCAGTTGCAGCAGGGAGAACCAAAAGTAGCTTTACGGATTGGCATCCATACCGGTGATGTGATGATTGAAGACGACGCTATTTACGGGGATGGTGTTAACCTGGCTTCCCGCATTGAATCGCTGACCGTTCCCGGCAGCATTTTTATTTCAGAAAAAGTATTTGATGAAATAAAAAACCAGGAAAATATCAGCACTCTTGAAATTGGTTATTTTGAATTGAAAAATGTGGCACAACCGGTTCGTGTTTTTGCAGTCACTAACGATTATATTGTTGTTCCACGCAGGGATGAGGTCAGGGGAAAAACAAAACTAACGGGCAATCGGCTGGCTGTTTTGCCCTTTGTAAATATGAGTGCTTATCCTGAAAATGAATATTTCAGCGATGGCATCACAGAAGAGCTGCTGAATGCATTAACACGGGTGGATGGCCTGCAGGTCACGTCGCGCACTTCGGTTTAATTCAAAGTATTTGTCTGAACTATGATTAGATGATTTAATGAGAATTATGACCGAAAAAAATCATGGTCCTTCAATTAATAAAATAAATCATCCTTCAAAAAATTGCTTGAACAATAATTGAATGTAAGCAGGCTAAAAAGTATTTACCGTGGAATTTCATGTAACAAGTTCCTTTGTTTGAGCCATTTTATTCAAAATGTTTTCTTCCATTTCAACAAATAACGAAAGAAGCTTTTTTGTTATCTCTCCGGGAGACCCATCTCCTACTTTTTGATTTTCTATTTTAACTACCGGTATTATACGTTTTGTGGTGCTGGTTAAAAATACTTCAGCAGCATTCTTAAGCTCATCAACAGTTACATTTCGTTCCTCTGTCACATACTTGTTCCCTGCCAATTCGAGTATTCTTTTACGGGTAATGCCGTGCAACACATTTTTTGAAGGTGTAACAATCGTTTTTTCTTTCGTAACAATAAAAACATTGGCACGGGGAAACTCCAAAATTAAATTATCTTTAAAATATAATATTTCATCTGCTTGCTGTTGTCGCATCTTATCCAGTAAAAAAACACTCATTAAATAGTTTATGGATTTTGCTTCAGGCACGTCGCGTTGGTATTCAAACAGGATAATGCTTAGTCCTTTTTGAATTTTTTCCGGTGAAGGCATCCTGATGGGTTGTTGAATAACAATAAAATTCGGAGTTACGGGTTCGAAATTATCAGGGGAATAACCACCGGTCAGGATTAATCGAAATCCGGAATCAGGAATATTGTTCATGCGGATCATTTCATGAATGATTGATTTTATTTCTTCCCTGGTGTGTAATGGCTCCAAACGTAAAACTTTTGCTGAATTAAAGAATCTCTCTAGATAATCATCGATAAATAACGGGTAGTGATTACTGGTGCGGAAGTAATCAAAGAGTCCGTACCCTCTTTGGATAGACATGTCACCAATACCTATGGTGGCGAGTTCTTCATTAATAAACTGTGTATTTACATATGCTATCATCGGAAGGGGTGTTTGGTAATTAAGATAGTAAGATAGCGGGATATTAAACATCTCAACACCCGAATATCAACGTAAAAATAGTATTGTTTGATTAACGAACGAGCAGTGAGGGATTGTCGGCACAATTTTTATCGTTAATAATAGCATTGAAAGCAGCGATGTTTGAATCTATAGACTTTGGAAGCATATTCCAGTCATTACCAGGTAATTATATCATATTATTGGCAGACGCCCCAACGTTTACGATTGTGGCATTTAATGAAACGCGTGCTGCTGAAACTTTTACCGGCAAAGAATATATCGGTAAGGGGATATTTGATACCTTCCCCGAAAATCTGCTGAATGCAAATGCAAACGGAGTTGCCATGCTTTCAACCTCCCTGGAAACGGTGATGCGTGAGAAAAAACCTCACCAGATGGCCGTCCAAAAATTCGATATTCATTCTGTCGATGATTATGGGTTCGAAACCAGATATTGGCTGCCAAAGAATATTCCTATATTAAATAAAGACGGTGAGATAACCTATATCATTCACCATCTGCAGGACCTGACGACACAGATAAATTCTGAACAAAGAGCAAACCTCGCCCTGCAGAATTTTGAAAATTTCCTGAACCAGGCTAATGCTCCTTTTGCCGTTCTGACAGGCAGGGAATTTCTCTTCACCTATGCAAACCTGGCTTATAAAGACTTGATGAATAACCGGCAACTGGAAGGTAAAACGGTAATAAAGGCCATACCCGAGCTGGAAGGCCAATTATTCATAAAACAGATGCAGGACGTGTTTGATACCGGTATACCGTATCATGGCATTGAAGTTCCTGCCATTGCCCATTTCAGGGGCACTGATAAACCAACAACCCGCTTTTTTAATCTTTCCTATGCACCTTACAGGGATGAAACAGGTACCATCCAAGGCATACTGGCCTATGCATACGACGTATCGGAACAAGTGGCCTTGCGCAAGAGAGATCAACATAACCAGCTGAACCAACAGGCTTACGACCTTTTTATGCAAGCTCCCGTCGGTATCTGTATTTTAAAGGAACCGGCTCACAATATTATTCTCGCAAATGCCCCAATGCTTGAAATTTGGGGAAAAGATACATCAATAATAGGCAAGCCCTTACTCGATGCACTTCCGGAAATACTAGAGCAAGGCTTCCTGGAAATTTTGGATGGAGTAAAAGCAACCGGCCAGCCTTTTTATTCTAATGAACACCTGGCTTCGCTGTACAGGAACGGGAAGAAGGAAAATGTTTTTATTAATTTTGTTTACCAACCTTATTACGAAGCCGATGGTACCATAAACGGTGTGCTGGCAGTTGCTACCGAGGTAACGGCACAGATCGTAGCTCGCAAGAAAGTAGAGTATGCGGAAGAAACGGCCCGACTGGCTATAGAATCGGCAGACCTGGGCGCTTACGAAATAAACCTGTTAACGGATGAAATGATTACCACACCAAGGTTCAACAGCATTTGGGGGCTCGATCCTCAGGTAGACCAGGCCCTACCCCGTTCTTCATTTGCAAATTCCATTTATGAACTTGACAGGCCCAGGAGATTGAAGGCCCATAAAGATTCACTGCATACAGGCAAATTGTTTTATGAGGCTCGTATAATCTGGAAAGATGAATCTGTTCACTGGGTACGAGTGAACGGTACGGTATTGTTCGATGCAAAACACACTCCTGTTCGGCTGCTTGGTGTAATACAGGATATAACGGAACAGCGGGCCTTTGCCAAAGAAATGAACAGACTGGTAAGCGAGAGAACAAGGGAACTGCAAAACGCAAACGAACGGCTTGAAGCATCTAACAAAGAGCTGGAGCAGTTTGCCTATATTACTTCGCATGATCTGCAGGAGCCGATAAGGAAGATACAGGTATTTACCAGCTTGCTGATAAGTAAAGATAGATTGAACGAGGATTGGCAGGTTTATGCCGAAAAAATAGGGGACGCTGCCAAACGTATGAGCGGGCTGATAAAAGACCTGCTTGAATATTCACGCCTGTCGCAAAATACTAAAGAGTTCGGACCGGTAAAGCTTAACGATGTACTGCAGGATGTACTGTCTGATTTCGATCTGCTGATAACCCAGAAAAAAGCAACTATTGATGCAGATGAACTGGACACAGTAGAAGCTATCCCTTTACAGATGAACCAACTTTTCTCTAACCTTGTGGGTAATTCACTAAAGTTCTCTTTAAAAAATGCTTCGCCCGTTATCTCTATAAAAGCCGGCAGACTTAGCGATGAAAAGAAAAAACTATTTCCACAATTATTGCAGGATAGAGACTATTATGAAATTATTGTTAGCGACAGAGGAATCGGCTTCAACCAGGAGTATGCAGATAAGATATTCACCGTTTTCCAGCGGTTGAACCAGCAGGTTGAATACGACGGTTATGGCATTGGGCTGGCGTTATGCAGCAAGGTGGTGGCTAATCACCACGGAATTATCCGAGCAGAAGGTCTTGTTAATGAAGGGGCGAAGTTTACTATTATATTGCCTTATCTACAGTATTGATTTGAATTGTAGAGGCGGAGGTTTATGCCCGCCTTTTCGCCACGAAGAGTCACTAAGGCATTAAAGAACACTGCATTTTTTACGTCTTTTCTTTGTTCCTCTTCTTGCCCAGGTGCATTAGTGGCAAAAAGCCCCTTACCCCTTAACAACAATATGTTTTCTAACATAATCCGGGTCTAGATCTACACCCAGCCCCGGCCCTTGCGGAATTTTTACCACGCCATTTTCGGTTACCAGGGAAGATGTTTTACATTCAAAAGGAAGATCTTTGCTCAGGTCCTTAAACTCGTGATACTTGCCGGCATTCGACACAACGGAAATAAAGTGCATCATATAAACATAACCAAAACCATCACCCGTAATGTGAGGGGTGCATATTTTGCCGGTAACCTGTGCCATGCGGGCAACCTTCATGGAGCGAATCATTCCACCGAAATAGAACATATCTTGCTGCACTACCTTTAATGAATCATTGGCTATCAGCCAACGAAAATTACGAAGGCTGGGTTCCTGTTCTCCACCGGCAACGGGTATTGTCAGAGCCTGCGCCACCTGCCTCGTTTCTTCATACCAGTCAAATGGTACGGGCTCTTCATAAAAGTCGTACTTATAGTCCTGCATAATTTTCCCTATGCGGATGGCTTCGGGTACATCATAGGAACCATTTGAATCGGCTGAAATCACCATATTATCGCCAAATGTTTTACGAACCAGGGGGATGAGTATCTCAGATCTTTTGGCGGGAAATTCAGGATGACTCATACGGCCACCCACTTTGAATTTGATAGCCTTGGCCTGCGATTGGGATAACTGCTCTTTTAAGTGGCGGATAGTTTCTTCGGGTGTATTGTCTCGTTCACTATTTGCCTGGTAAACGGATATTTCGTTGCGGTGTATTTGATCGCCTATTAACAGTCCGATAGGTTTTACCGCTATTCGGCCCATCATATCCAATATGGCAAATTCAAGCGTTGCTACCGGTACCCAGTAAGCGAGACCCTGCAATTTATAATTGCTGCCATACACATACAGTTCTTCCAGCAAAGCTTCCAGGTTGCGGGCATCTTTACCGATAAAAAATGGCTGCACCCGGTTAACAAATATAGGATACAGTGATTTTAACTGAGCGCTATTAGCCACCGAGATGCCTTCTGCGCCATCCTTAGAGCGAACCCTGCAAAGAAAAGTGTCTTTGTATCGGAGCAGTTCAATAGTGTCAATAATTACAGGTGATTTAAATAATTCCTTTTTAAATACCGGCTGGTTCATAGCTTTATCCAGTTTGGAATAATCCGGCTCGGGGTTCGATGGATGCTTCTCAGCACGGGAGGGAAATGGCAATGCAGTCGCCAGCCCACCAAGGGCAGCCGATGCCAGGAATGCACGTCTGTTCGTTTCCATAAAATACTTTTTTAGTTTTTGTAATAAGATATTATAGTCAGCATTAATGTATTAAGGTGATATCGGTTTCAAATTACGAATTACGAATTATAAATTATGAAATCTATTACTATGAGCTTTCAAACAGCTGTAATTCGTACTTTGTAATTCACAACACATCAATGGTGTTTTTATGTCTTCGATACAAATTCGTAGCCATCACCTGCCAAACAGGGTGTAATAGTTACAGGACCCAATAAACCCGAAGGCAGCGGTGATCATCCGGATGCATCAAAAGGTTTATACTGAAGGTTCACAAAATTTATCTCGTGGTAGTTGCGCCATACAATACCTTTGATGTCCATATCACGGATGCGGTTAGCCATCAGGTTAGCAACTTCAATGGTAATGGTGTTGGTTCTCCCTTTAAGATATTTTTTTATTCTTAGCTGAAAAGGTATGCTCCACACAAAGCTGAGCGCAGGGATGAAGGATTTGATAAAAAAATGGGAACCATACTGGCTGTGTATAGAGTTGTAATGATAAGCAGTGAAGAAAAAGTAGAAGCAAGAAAGAAAACAACGGTGTCATATGATGACAAGCCAGGCATACAGGCGATGAAGAACATTTCAGCGCAGCTTCTTCCT
>JBDSBP010000435.1:0-19083 GCA_039921525.1 Chitinophagaceae bacterium
CCATAGAAATAAACCACAAAGATTTAGTATCTATAATGGATGATACGGGATACAATGATGTAAGAAGATTCAGGTCAGTTTTTAAACGAATTACAGGACTCTCTCCGCAGAAGTATAAAAAGAAATATGCCAGACAGCAAACTTTTGTCAAAAAACGGGGCAACATCTGAACTATTTGTTAAGATCAAACTTGCATTGTTTGGATGGCAGCTTCAGCGCTTCAGTACGACCTTCCCTTGTTTACCTTAGACAAACACTTCGATGAAATAGATGGTTCGAGCTTATTTAATTAACCAATACAATCTTCAGCGTGCAAATCCACCGCACAACTCTTTCACTTCCAGGAGAATTGACAGGGGCGAGGAAAAAACAATTTCTTAAATTCGTACGTAGTTAGTTTAAGTATGATAACTCAAATTTACCTACCGGGATTGTTCTTCTGAACCATCCTTGCTTTTTTGAATTTTATTTTATCCAGATAACAATAATTTTCATAAAGTAAACGGCAATAGTACCTTTTCTTTAATTTAGAAATAAACGTTATAAGATATGGCAACAACAACTAAAAACGTTCATGTAAAAGACATCGATGAGTACATCGCCGGGTTTCCCAAAAACGTTCAGAAGATGCTGGAAGACTTAAGAAAAACAATCAGGAAAGCAGCACCCGATGCTGAAGAGACTATCGGTTATGCCATTCCAACTTTTAAGCTTAAAGGGAACCTGGTTCATTTTGCCGGTTATAAAAATCATATTGGATTTTACCCGGCGCCATCCGGCATTGAAGAGTTTGACAAAGAATTATCGGTGTATAAAGGTTCGAAAGGTTCAATACAATTCCCCATTGACCAACCTCTTCCATTGGACCTGGTAAGCAGGATTGTAAAATTCAGGGTAAAGAAAAATCTGGAAAAGACTCAAATAAAAGTGAAAAAGAAAAAATAGGGAAGCAGGTATGTTTTTGAAGACACAACCTGCTTTACTTTGTAAAAATTGATTGGTAAAAAGGGGATGTATAACATTTAGTTAACAGGAGCTTGATTTGTTTATTCCCTTATCAACTTAATCGCCAAAGACTCCAAATTAACTGTATTCTAGGGCTGCAGATAAATTTATGTGGATAGAAAGAACGTTTTCATGATTTTACTGTTAAACATCGATATTAAGCCACTACTTTGTTCGGCGAACAGTGTTTACTGATTTATCTTTACATTTAAAGCCTGATTCATCTCATAAATTTTAACAAGTATGTATAAAACTTTGCCTGCGTTTATTACTGGTTTCGCGATGTTATTTACAATACACGGAGTTAACACGCCGAATAGTATTGATGCGCCCAAATCGGATACCACCATTGCACCCGTTGAAACGAAACCCCCGAATAGTAATTATAAACCCGCATTTGCCGGTCAAACCCGCATTGGCGGCGTACAATCAAAGACGGCTTATGAGGGTAAAGTTCTTTCCAGTGACCTGAAAAGTCCCTGGGGAATTACTTGCCTTCCCGATGGACGTTTTCTGATTACTGAGAAAAAAGGTACGATGCGGATTGCCACAGTCACTGGCACTCTCAGCGAGCCGATCACTGGAATTCCCGCTGTAAATCCGGCCGGCCAGGGCGGATTATTGGGGCTGACCATTGATCCTGAATTCGCGCAAAACAGGATGGTTTACTGGGCTTTTTCGGAGGCTACTCCTGAAGGAAACTGCACCTCCACCTGTAAAGGGAAGCTGTCTGCCGATGAAAAAACAATTGAAAATGCCACTGTTATTTTTCGTGCAACGCCAGCCTATAAAGGAAACCTTCACTACGGCGGAAGAGTGGTTTTTGACAAATCAGGTAACCTGTTCATTAGCACCGGTGAGCGTTCAGACCTGGTAACAAGACCACAGGCCCAGCAACTGAATTCTGCGTTGGGTAAGGTTCTTCACATCACCAAAGATGGTAAACCTGTGGCAGGTAACCCGTTTGCCAATACCGCGAATGCCAGGCCGGAGATATATTCGTACGGACACCGGAATGTGCAGGGACTAACCATAAACCCAACAACCGGCGAACTTTGGGAACACGAATTTGGTCCAAGGGGTGGTGATGAACTAAATCTGGTAAAACCGGGGAAAAATTACGGCTGGGCAGCGATCACTTATGGCATTGAATACAGTGGTAAAAAAGTGGGCGATAGTATTCAACAGAAAGAAGGAATGGAACAACCGGTTTATTATTGGGATCCGGTAGTTTCACCGAGCGGAATGACTTTTTACAGCGGCAATGCGATTCCAGAATGGAAAGGAAACCTGTTTATCAGTTGTCTAAGCGGTATGCATATTGCACGGCTAATCATCGAAAATAATAAGGTGGTGGGTGAAGAAAGACTGTTGGACAAAGAGAACCAGCGGTTCAGGGATATTACCCAGGGTAAGGATGGCGCATTGTATGCGGTTACTGACCAGGGGAGGTTGTACAGCATTGGGGCTAAATAGGGGCAGAATTTACAGAATTAGCGGAATTTTTTTAGCTGGGGTAATCCTGGAAATATTCTAAACCGATAACAGCGA
Organism: Chitinophagaceae bacterium; assembly: GCA_039921525.1. GTDB lineage: Bacteria > Bacteroidota > Bacteroidia > Chitinophagales > Chitinophagaceae > JADCRZ01. The sequence goes on from JBDSBP010000435.1 coordinate 2,557, forward strand.
AGTCATTTGTGCTTCGCTGTTATTTTTTTATATCCTGGAGGCCTTAAGCACCATTTTAGGAATATCGTACTTCAACCCACCAACCGGGGCTCACTAAAAACATTAAAGAGGGTTCGACCTGTGAGGTCTTCAAGACCTCCCAGGTCTGAAATACAGGCAGATTCCTCATTCAAGACCTGTGAGGTTTTTGAAACCAGTAAAGTTTATTAAACATCGCCAGGTAGAACTCCCTTGTTAGTCGGCCCCGCAGTTACAGGTGCATACTGTTTAAAGTTTATTAATCAGTGATATTGTGGAGCATAACGAATACTCAAACCGCTAACTATTTTGTCACCCCTCCAATATGGCTTTAGGTTTCTTCGCTGCTTCCAGCCTGATCTTTTTATTATTATCTACCAGTTTTTGCGTGATCCATTTCTCCATGCGGTGATGTACCGGTATTATATTCCAAAGCCAGTTGATGATTACCCGTAACCATATTTATTCGCGCAATCAGTCGGTGGCCTGGTACAGCGGTTAGTTTATTAAGCCTGGTAGCAACCTCGTAACTTTCCTCCGGATATTTTAATGCTGAATCCTTTTTATGTCAACCTGTGTTAATATATTAAGCCCTTTCAGCCCTTTTTGGGCTTTTTTGCTGATCTACCGCTTACCTATAACCGGGAATTGTGCAATACGCAAATTGGTGCAGCCATAAGGAATTAACGTTACCTCTTCTGTTTCTTTCTCTGTCTCTACTCCATAAATGAAACTATACGGAACCGGACCCGCCATACCGTTATATAGTTGCCAGGATGGGATGCGTTTTGCCTTTGCTTTTATTTCAATAGGTGCACTTTGCGGGTTCCATGGATAATTTGATACAGGTCCTTTATTGATCACCTGAAATGCTTCTTCCATTTTATCAACGGGAGCATTTACAAGCGCGTAATTCCAAGGTGATTTTGGATATACCTCATAATAAGTATCTCCAAAATTAACCGGATCCTTTTCGTTTTTTACTTTCTTCCATTCTTCCTCCATTTTCAACGCATAAACGATTGGACCCCGCTCAATAGAAATTGAATTTTCATACCAGGTATTTTTAAAAATATGCATGGGTAATTGCAGCTCTACCACATCTCCTGTCTTCCATTCTCTATTAATTTTTACAATTTTATTTCCTTCTGATTCTTGTAATATTTTACCGTTGATTTTAATCACAGCATGTTTGCACCATTCCGGAATACGAAGATGAAACGGGAATGAAAGAGATTTTACGTTTTTGTTTATGGACAGCGTAAATTTTATTGTTTCTTCAAACGGATAGTTTGTTTCTTCTTTAAAAGAAACCTGGGTGCCATTAGCAACATAGGCTTTTACTTCACTCGGAGAATATACAAGAGCGGCCAGCCCCTTATCAGGAGTAGCATACCATAAGTTTTGTGTGAATTTTGGCCAACCCTGGTGCATGTTGGAAGTGCAACAGGGATAACCCGTTAACAAACCATAACAAACATCTGTACCACCGTGATTGTCGCCGAAGTTGCGCATCTGCCTTGTAAGCATTACCTGGTTTGCCTGCTGAAAATATTGCCTGCCTGAGAAATCATCGGTTACCTGGGTGGGTAATGCATTAAAGGCAATTTTTTCCAGGTGATCTGCGTAAGCAATATCACCTGTAATGCTAATCATATTTTCAAGGGTAAACATCATTTCAACGGCGGTACATAATTCGGAGCCCTGCGTTGGGTTATTGCCGTGCAAGGCCTCGTCTCCGCCATATAATCCATGCGCTAATCCATTATACTTTCTAATATCGGCAAAACCTTTCTTTGCAGCATCCAGGTATTTTTGTTGTGGGTGATGCTGGTAATAAATGATGGGCTCTTTCATTCCCTGTGCCAGGTTTACGCAATGGATGCTGCCTTCTTTTGAAAGCATATCGGTATTTAGAAAAGCATTGGTATAATCGAAGGTTTGCTGATGAAGGAGATCCCCCAAATCAAGCAGGAATTTATCACCTGTAATATTATAGAGCCAGTAAACGATCATCAGGTTATCTCCGCCGCGGAAACGCGCCCAAAAAGTCCAGTGATCAAGTGGATTTTTTGGCAGTTCTCTTAGCTGGTACTTAAAGTAATTTGTCATCAGATCAATTACCCGTTTATCATTGGTGGCGGAATAATACTGTTTTAAAATTTTAAGCATTACCATCTTCGGCCACCAGTCACGGCTATTATTACGTTGCAAACCGGCTTCAGGACCATAGTCTTTTGAAGGGCCAAAATATCCATCGGCATGTTGGCTGTTTAGCGCCCACTCGATCCAGGGTTTTGTTTTTTTTATTAGTTCCTCATCATCTAAAATATAAGCGAGCGGAAGAAGCCCGTCGATCCAGTATGGACCGCGTTCCCATTGATCGCCATCACCTCCTAACCAACCATTTCGGTTATTCATTACCAGGGGATACAATTCATCCAGATTTCCGCTGGCGCCATTCTTCTGGCTAATCAGCATTTCTTTTAACCAACCCTGCGGTTTAATGGCTCCTAATGGCAGTTCCAGGTAAGGATTTTGTTTAAGCGGTGCACGGCTATCGGTATACCCTTTAAAATTAATATCGTTCTTTGCTTGTGACTTACCCGGTAACGATATCACTAAAAAAAGAACTGGTAGAAAGTTTTTAAATTTCATTTATTGTGAATTATATGTTTGTACATACCGGTGCTGCTATTAATAGTATTTGAAAAATAGCAATTACGTTGAATTCCGCACTTCCGGCTGCAAATTAACTATTTCACGTGATTGGTTTATTAGTTGGCCTTATTTGCATTGACAATTAAACAGAAAAAAAAATGTTATGCTTCATGGTCGTGTACGTTAAAATTGGAACAGCGCTAATTCATATTCCTAAAACCTTGTCTTTTGAAATCACATCATCTATTAATCAATCTTATATTGTTATTATCGGTTTCCCTTGCCAACATAACCTGTCAGAAAAACGGAACTGGTGGTAGCTAAAATCTCCCGCTACTGTTAATGTAACGGAAAACGGCGCAGTAGGCACTTACATTACAGGCAATTTCACGACCCATCTTCGGAAAGATAGCGCAGTGGCTGCTTATCCGGTGACTGCAAGTTTCAGGATAAAGCGTTCTTATTAAAATCTAAATAAGGAATTCACACCCTACTTATGTAGAACGTTCAGGTAATCATTCGACCCAAGCGGTTTTTAATCAGGAGTTTTCCGACCAAAGCTGTGAGGTTTAAATTTTCAGAAGGTAAATATCTTATGGCAAACCTCACAGGTTTTACGCCGGGGTCTTCCAACCAAATTTTGGAGGTTTTCCGCGGGATCTCATGGCTAACCTTTTAAAGTGGAAGTAGCAACAGAAAAGTACGGGTAGTTACTTTTTAACAAGGTTAATCTGCCTGTGAGAATTGGGTCCTTGTACCTCCAGGAGATATAAACCGGGCGCCTGCCCGTCCAGGTTAATGGCCATGGCTGTACTTCCAGCCCGTAAATCCTGTTGCCATATGCGGATCAGTGTTCTGCTATTATCGTAGAGGCTGAAACATGTTTTTGCCGGATGTGAAAGACGGATAGTCAGGTGGCTTCGGTTTGCAGGAGGATTAGAACAAACTAATACCGCCTCATCTCCCTGGTTACCTGAAAATTGTATCGCCGGCGAATAGACAAATCGATTGTCTGTATCGATTTGTTTCAACCGGTAATAAACCGTGGAGTTAAGTGAAACCGGGTCAGTAAAGAAATAGTCTTGTAAACCCGTGCTTTTTAAAGGAGCAACATTGCCTGCTACTACATAATTACTGCCATCTGTACTTCGTTGTATCTCGAAAGAGGTAAAGTTCCATTCATTTTCCGTTTGCCATTGCAACTGCACGCCCCCTTCTGCCGGTTTGCCGGAAAAAATATTTAAGCCTACAGGTGAAATGCTTCCTGCGCTGCCTACACCAAATGGGGAGAATGAAGTAACGTTAGCAAGCGACAAAGTAAAAGGATCAGTTCCAGCGGCTACCTGGTTCAATGGGCCTTCCTGCCATCTATTTCGTACGTAATGACTGGCAAAACAGTTGATACGAATAAAACCCGTATGCTCATCTAATGCGTTCCACTGAAAACTAAGCGTGGTGTTGCTGCCACCTGGTGTAGTCTCGTTAAGTATCCAGGTTCTGTCAACATTAAAATTCGTTTCTACAGCACCGGTAGGATCACCCTCTTCATCGTATGCATTATGAATTCCTTTGATAACGTGAACGCTGAACTCATCACAGGTTCCTGCGTTACGCATACTTATGGGCGTATACGAAGAACTGGAAATGCCAACAGGAAATAGTATCAAACCTGTACGGCCACCTGCACCTATGTTAGCCTGTTTCAGGATACCTGTGCCGCCTGTAATTATAAAAGAAGAAGAGCTTCCATTGCTTATATTGCCACCCGATCCAATCGAAAGATCGTTGTTGCCTAATTGCAGGTAACCGTTAGTGAGCGTTAATGTTCCATTTACGGTAACTGAACCCGCGAGATTCTTTGTACCCGAACCGCTGATCTCCAGGTTCGTATAAATACCAGCAGGCAGGGTTTGTGTGCTTCCTGAAAACTGCGCTTCACCCATTACGGTAAAGCTCCCGTTGTTAGTCACCTCTCCTTTGATATCGAGCGTATTTCCAGAACTAATGAACAGAGCAGCACCAGCACAGATTGTAAGATTGTTACATACTGCATTGATAACGTCTGCCACGGGCTGGTTGCCCGCAGCGCTAATGACCACATCCGTAGAAGCCGTTGGCAAAACACCATCCCTCCAGTTAGCTGTATTGGACCAGTTGGAATTCACCGTTCCCAGCCATTTACCGGATGCAGGCGCTTTTAACGTGGCACTATTCGAAGAAGCATTGGGAGCCAGGAAACCTGTAACGGCAGATTGATAGCTGTAGCCATTCATACCGGCGTTTGCGGAAAAACCCATTAATAAAATTAATATGGAGGTATAGGAATAAAATCGGGCCTGAATTAAAATCGCTGACATAGAAGTTGGATTTACTTACTATGTTGAAAAACGGGTAATTTTTATTTCAAGTATCTATATAAAGGAAATTAACATAGAATCAAATTATACCTTTAAAAATACAATGGTATACACTTACAAAATTGTAGATTTAATGGAATTAATGGTACGTGTATCCACTTAAAAAATATCTGCATAAAAGGAAGGTTGGTTAATTGAATTCATTGCTTCTACAGCAATGCTTTTTGAAATAAGTTTTTTAAAAGATTATGTTAGCCGGCCGCTGGGTTGCTATAAAACTAAAAGATAAAGTAAAAGAAGTATTGCTGAATGCGTTGATACCTGTATGAGATTAGAAAGTCGTGGTTCAAAACCTGTAACGTTTGAGTCATTAGCAATAATACCAATAAATCCAAACCTTATAGGTTGAGTCCGAACGGTGACTGCGTAACAAACTCAACCTATAAGGTTTTGCATACATGGTATCTGCATGAAGGAATCAAACCTTATAGGTTTGACTGCTCATGCTTCCAGCATATCATCAAAGCTTACCCTCAAACCACTTCTATTCTATCAGTTTAGATCCTTATTGATAGCAGTGAGCAGGTAGGCTTTAGGATCGCTAAAATATTCCCAGAAAAATATGCCTGCGAGTTTGTTCTTCTTAACATATTTGCATTTGGCGCTGACTGATTTCTCATCATCATAGGTGATAAATACGTTGGTTTCCGGATTGAAAAGATAAGGTGCCTTTGCTTTTTTATCCCAGTATCTCGAATACCCACGATTGTTTACCAGGCTATCTTTGATGACGGTATAACCGCCGGCCGTCTGCCGTTCATTTTTGAGCTTTTTCTGCCCGAGGCCATTGTTTTCCTTGCTTTCAGTCAGCCACCCTTTGCCATAGAATGCAGCTCCAATACCAAGTTTTTCTCGTGGTACGCCCGCCGCTATATAATTCTTTATGGACCGGTCGGCAGAAGATCCGGGTGTTTTTTCATCATCAGCATAAAGATTGGTATGATGCCCTACGGTTTCGTTCGGACCTGAATAATCGTATGTCATCAGGTAAACATAATCCAGGATCTTTCCTATTTCTGCCATCTCTGTGTGATCTATAAACGACTGGGCTCCTCCAACAGCGGCGGTTAATTCATACCGTTTCCCGGTTTGAGCAGTCAGTGAATCAAGTTCCTGCCGGATGGCCTTAAACATCAGCGTATAGTTCTCTTTATCTTCAGGCCTGAAAACGTTATCCTCTCCACGCTGACCCGGGTATTCCCAATCCACATCAACACCGTCCAGGTAATATTTGCGAATAATATCAACACTCGTTTTAGCAAATAGCGCCCGCGATGTAGGTGTTAATACGGCATCTGAAAAATAATTGCTCCATGCCCAGCCACCGATTGATATCGTTATTTTTAGATCAGGATTTAATAGTTTGAGCTTGTTAAGATTCCAGAAATTAATGGAATCGGTTTTTAGATTGGTTAGTACGGCCATGCTATCTCTACAGTCCACAAATGCATAAATGATATGCGTTAACTTTTGTGCATCGATCAGCGTGGTATTTACCAATCCGCGGAAGCCGCCAACATAACCTGTTACGACGTATTTTTTGGTTTTTGATTTTTGTGCAAATGAATTACAGTATAACAACATGAAAATGCATATTATATATAATACCGGGCATATATAACGGTAATGCAGCTTGTTGATTGCAGGTTTCATATTTAAAAAATTAAATAGAGTTAATGTGTCAAAATATAAAAGGGTTCGACCTGTGAGGTCTTCAAGGCCTCAAAGGTCTGAAATAACGGTTGTGTCCTCATTCAAGACTGTGAGGTCTTGAAGACCTCACAGTCGAACCCTCCTTTTTGTTATGTCAATGTCTTTTACCCGGTGCTATTCCTTTTTGTGTAGGAGCAGCGATACTGAAGCCCGGAATGGTGAATAAACTGTCTATATTTTTTCGGGCCCGCATACGTTTCGCAAATGGAATAAAAAGGAATAGAGGGTTTTGATACTTTTTCATGAGTTTAATTTAGTGATAAAGAATTGGCAGCCGGCTTCCAGATATGCTTTATATAAGGAACAATTTAAACACAATTTTTCGTTGTGTTGTAATAATTAAAACTCCGTCCAAACCTATAGAGTTTGCTTTTTTGGTGCAGGCACCCCGGGATCAAACCTTCTGGGTTTTTACGCGACAGGCTACCAATCGATCGTTGAACATCTCTATTTCCCTTAACTTTAGCATCGTTCTAAAAATTTATTACATGTTTAAATTAGCATTCCTATTATCTTTATTCAGCATTACAACAAAGGCACAACTAATAACAGATTCTCTATTGATTGAAGGACATTACCGCGTTTTTCATTTCAACAACCCCGGTAACGACAAAAGACCGAACCTGCTATTTGTTATGCATGGATCCGGCGGTAATGGAAAAGGTATGATGAAGTCAGTTGCCAGGCTTGAATCAAAATCAAAAGCGGAAAAATTACTAATCGTTTACCCCGATGGTTATCAGCGCTATTGGAACGAATGTCGTAAAGCCAATACTTCAGCAGCCAATATGGAAAATATTAACGAGAATGCTTTTTTTGAAAAAATGATCGATTATTTCAGCAACAAATATCAAATAGACCGGAAAAACGTTTTTGCTGTCGGCACTTCAGGAGGTGGGCATATGGCTTACAAACTTGCATTAACAATGCCGGAAAAGTTCAAAGCGATAACGGCTATTATTGCCAATCTGCCCGATACCAATAATATGGATTGTATTGCCCTAAAGCATCCTATCCCGATAATGATCGTTAACAGTACAGAAGATCCTTTGAACCTTTATAACGGGGGCATGATGGTTGTAGGAAATGTTACGATGGGGTATGTTCGTTCAACAGACAGAACCTTTAAATATTTCGCAGACCTCGACGGCTATAAAGGAGAACCGGTAAAAACAAGTTTACCCGATACGGATCCTTCTGACGGAAGAACTATTGAAAGATATACTTATAAAGAGAAAGGTAAACCCGAAGTGGTGTTGTTAAAAGTTATCGGTGGCAAACATGACTATCCCAAAGATATTGATGTGCATGAAGAAGCCTGGGAATTTTTTAAAAGGCAGTGAGTGAAGATGGCTCAAAATGTATAGAGCGAAAACAAGTAGTGGAATGAAGCGGTTGTCTATCAAATATACCCCTGTAGTATTACCGTATTCCACATGCAAAATTTTGTTTGGAATTCAAAAAACTTTTTGTATTTTGTCAGTAGATGGAATAATTAAAAGTGCACACCATGAAATCTAACGAGTTAAAAACAAGTGAGAGCGAATCACGGGCTGCCGCGAATTTCAGATCGAAAAACGGTAGTACTTCCTATCAAACAATTCAACCCAAACTTACTGTTAATCAACCTAGCGACGTGTACGAGGAGGAGGCAGACCGCCTTGCGGTGCAGGTAATGAGTGCACCGGAGTCCATCATCGAATCACGAAGATCTGCACGCATGCCGGAATTTTTAACCCTTGTTCAAAGAAGAGACAATAACAATAAAGGAATTCAGTTGCAGGATGATAGTTTTGAGGAGCAGTTAAGCGCAAGTAAGGGAGGGGGAAAACCACTATCAGAAGATGTCAGGTTATTTATGGAACCACGTTTTGGAGCAGACTTCAGCAACGTACAGATTCATGAAAATAGCGAGGCTGATCAAATGAACCAGATGATCAGCGCTCATGCATTTACGCATCACCAGGATATATACTTTGGTGCGGGTAATTATAATCCTGACTCTAACGAAGGAAAAGGCTTATTGGCTCACGAACTAACACATGTAGTACAACAAACAGGGGCACAATCAAATAAACAGGTTTCATCTCCCGCTAATACGTCGGTAAGTACGGTGTCTGGGAACCCAATCCAGCGATCATTTTTATCATCCATTGGTAGTCTTTTTGGAGGCGGATCCGGATCATCGGGACCTGCTCCCGCAGAAGATCCATTGGGTGGTTTACTGGGAGGCATAGGTAGCGCAATAGGTGGTATAGGCGCTATGGGAAGCAGCGTGCAAAGTGGTAATCCTGCAAGTATTATTTCCAGTGCTTTAGGCATGGGCAGTGGATTGTTGGGTACGGCCAACCAACTCAGTGGCGGTGCTTTGGGCCCATTGGGAGCGATGTCGGGCGTTTTGGGCGCCGGTCAAAGTGCCGTAAATTCATTTTCCCAGGGCAACATTATGGAAGGTGGAATGAGTGCGTTGGGTGGATTGGGACAAGGCTTAGGCGCATTGGGCCTCGGCGGATTTGAAATGCCGGGCGCCGGGGCAACTGAAGCCGGTGGTGCAGAAGCCGGCGCACCCTGCACTTGCGAAGCAGCCGCCCCAGGTGGAGCAGAATCTCCTGCCGCTGCTTCTCTGGTAGAGTCGCTTCTTGGATCAGCCGCCCCCGCATTAGGTGGTTTAGGTGGTATACTTGGAGAAGGTTTGGGCTTTTTAGGTCTGTAACCAGCAACACGTATAAACCTCATGGTAGCAATTAAGCAGAGGTTAGTATTACGTGAATTTATAAAGATAGCGACAGGTTATTTTTCAGGAAACTACCCGCTGCTCATTCTGTCTCAAATGAAAAAGTTAACGTATGATTTATGATGTGCTAAATTTCCTGAAGCTCAGGTTGGAATCTTTCTTATCTGAAAAACGGTCGAGTAAGGAACCTTTAATAACGCTTTCCAATCCATGGTCAAATAATGATGATAATAAAAATTCATCTTACCTTAACTCGATGTCGCTGATAAATATTGAGGAAGAAAAAACTTTTATATCCCAGGGTCATAAGATTGTTCAAGGCAAGAATGGTAAATATTATAAAAAAGAGCCCGATCTGAAAGTTAATTTATATGTGTTAATCAGCGCCTATAATAAAAATTACGAAGATGCTTTAAAGTTTATTTCTAAGGTCGTTGGTTTCTATCAACAAAATAATGTTTTTCAAAAAGATCGAAACAACCTGCAGAACGATGATTTTCCTGTTAATGTGGAAAAACTCATTATTGAATTATACACGGCGGATTTTGATCAGCAGAGCCAGATCTGGGGATCATTAAACACGGGATACCTTCCCTCTGTTATTTATAAAGTAAGAATGCTAATAATCGATACAGATAAAGCGGATCAGGAGGTTTCACTAATAAAGGAGATAAAAGCGGGTTACTAATATATGGAATACATTATAACAAAATTTGGATTACATTTTTCTATTAAAATAAAACATCCTTATTTTAATGATGATGTATGCCCTTACCTGATTATGGAGCCGGATATGCCTACAAAAGGGCTTTTAAAAAGCCTGCGTTTAATTACAAAAGTTAACCCTGGTGACATTAAAGTCATTGCTCCTGTAATTGAAACCAATGAAAACAATAAAGTAACGCAGGTAAAAAAATCGCTACTTGAAAAACATCATTATACTTTTTTAATAAAAGTAATCGATTCTTCATTTTATAATATTATTGATTTAGACCTGACGGGCTTCCCTAAAGAAGTGTTTTATTTTTCCAATACCGCAAAAAGCACAAAATTATCCTCCAAAAAATGCCTTGTGGTGAATAATAGATTTTTAAGAATCACATTCGAGGATGGGAAGATTCCTTCTAAAATAAAAATTTTGTCACAGGATAAAACAGAAATATATTCCGGTGATGTAGTAAAATCAAAAGGTGACAAGCCTGGTGTATTTGAATACGACCTTTCTGAAGTTGAAAGCGGGTTGTATAATGTTGTGTATACGTTTGCCAAAGCTGACCATAAGCAATCAGCTCAAATAGTTTATCATAATCCTATTGTTAGAAAAGAACCCATTATTGGAGTGATAGATATTGAAGCGTTAGCATTTACAAATATCGAAAATGAAGATAAAAATAATTATATAATTCAATTAGAATCAATTGCTGATAATACTTAAATTGATTGAACAGGCCCGGGATAAAAATGATACGGTTTAAATGGTAAATTATGCTGCTTCACTAAAAGAAAATGCGCTCAGTATTAACCAGGAATTACGCTGGTTTAAAGATATACTAAACGCACGCCTTCAATTACACCGGGGAGAGGAATGTACCTATAAGTCCATATGGGACATTCAACCACCCGAACACACAGAAAAGAATAGCTATTATAGCAAGTTTATTGGATACTACAAAAGCACTCTTGCTGAACGTTTACTATTAATGTTAGTGTTGGCTCCACATGTGCAGCCACAGTTGCTGGATCCTTTTTACGTAAAAAATACCATGTTTGATAGAGGGTATACAGAATTTGGAGGTTTAAAAGGTAATACGCATAGTGGTTTTATTCCAACAGGAGAAACAGCCGTTTTCTTATTAGCCGGAGTTAATATTTATGAACGCTCATTAGCTACCGAACTATTTAACGACACGCACTATCTTGTAAAGCATAATATTATACAACTTCAGGATGCTGGTTTAAATGAACCTTATTTAAGCGGGGCCATTTCTTTGACACAAGACTACCAGAATTATTTTATAAAAGGTCATAATACCAAACCTCATTTTAGTAAGGAATTTCCTGCTAAACTTATCACTACCCAAATGGAGTGGAGCGACCTGGTGCTGCCCCAGGATACGCTGACACAAATAGAAGAAATAAAAACATGGATACAACACAGGCATACTTTAATGGATAGCTGGGGCTTCAACAAAAAATTAAAACCCGGATACAAAAGTTTGTTCTACGGACCTCCCGGTACCGGTAAAACGTTAGTAGCCTGCCTTATTGGAAAACTTTGTGAGATGGATGTGTACAAGATTGACCTCAGTATGGTTGTGTCAAAGTACATTGGCGAAACAGAAAAGAACCTCGAACGCGTTTTTAAAATGGCCGAAAATAAAAACTGGGTCTTATTCTTTGATGAAGCAGATGCTTTATTTGGAAAAAGATCGGGGGTGAGTAATTCAAACGACCGGTATGCTAACCAGGAAACGGCGTATTTATTGCAAAGGATTGAGGATTTCGATGGGGTAGCCATACTGGCGACAAACCTAAAAACCAATATCGACGAGGCTTTTGCAAGGCGTTTTCAATCCCTTACTTACTTCCCCGTTCCTCAACAGGAAGAAAGATTTAAACTATGGGAACAATCATTTTCACAGGCTACTGTTTTGGAAGATAGTTTGGACCTGAAACAATTAGCCAGGAAATATGAGCTCAGTGGAGGAATGATCATGAATGTAATACGCTATTGCTCATTGATGGCCCTTAAGCGTAATGAGAATGTGATTCGTTTGGATGATGCTGAGAAAGGAATACAAAAGGAGTTGGTGAAGGAAGGGAGGGTGTTATAAAACTTGTTAAAATAGAATTGTTATTTCTTGAGTCCGTATAATATATAGAGCAAATCAAAAAGCCTGGTGGCGGTTTAATAGTAACTGTGTTATAGAAAGCTCTGAACGGCTAAATATACTAGCACAGGGTGAAGCAGTGTGAATAATCGGGAATCGTTTACCAGCCCTGTATAATATTTTTGCCGGGGATTAGCCTCTGTGACAAATAAGACCCTGACACGTAAGTCCTGGAAAATAAAATTGATTTAAAGTCTGCGAAGATTATTTCGCCATTTGAAGTTTTAACTTTCTCTTTCAGCCCTTCTATCTCTGCATTTCTTTCCGCATTTTCCAGATAAAATTTAACCGGTATTCTCGTTATCTTACCCATATAGTGAACATCAGCATCTTATAGGGAACTTTCACAAAATACAACATGTATCCGGTGTAGCAGGCGGGGGCAAGCCCTGCCCCTACAAGTGCCCTGACTGCATTCGAAAAACTGTCAGGAAATTATCGGGAACTTTCACAAAATACAATACGTTTCAGGGCGGGTCGTGCCCTTGCCAACGCAGAATCACAATAACATTCCTCAATACCCTGGATTCTGCTTCAACTGTGTTGAAGCGTTCAACACATTCTGCCCAATAGGGAAAATTTCCGTATGCTTGTCGGCGTCTGGTTTTTTATCCCACCAGGTGCCGGTGCTGAAAACACCCCAGCGTACCAGGTCGGTCCGCCGGCGGCCCTCTACCAAAAATTCACGGCCCCATTCATCCAGCATTTCCTGGTCAGTTAACTGGCTGCCATCCGTTTTATACAAACTCGGAGAACCAGCAGGATAATTTCTTGCCCGAACAGCATTCAGTAATACTGCTGCACCTGCTTTGTCGTTGGCCCTGTATTTACATTCTGCCAGCGAGTAATAAATTTCAGCCAGCCGGATCTCTGCATAAGCAGAACCGATTTTATTAAGGTCCGTACTTGGATAAAAAGGATATTTTACCGGGAAGACGCCTGAATTATTATCGGCATGATTCATATTCGATTCTTTATCCGCTATTTTTGTTCCGGGCTTTGCATCCAGGAAATAGCCCACCTGGTCGCGAAAGAAAAGCGAGTAAGGGCCCTTGTTCCCTTTAACCGTATCTAACACGCCACTGGTATTTGTATAGGGCAGGTAACCATACAAAAACATACCTTCGCGTTTACTGTTACCAAGATTTTTATAAACTTTCAGCCTCAGGTCATCAGGGTATTTTTGAAATTTCATAAAAGGTTTACCCATCGTGAAAGGATATTCAACACTGTCTACATCTCTGCCTGGCTGAATGGCATATTTAGGATTTGCATCGCCAAAATCGCTAAAGCCAAAATATCTTGGAGCGCGGTTGGGGAGCGCCCAGAAATACATTCCTCCGTCATACTGCCAATGGGTGAGTCCAAAGCTGCCGGGAAAACCAAATACTGTTTCTTTGGAGGTTGCGTTGGTGTAATCAAAGGGTGCATCCCACCTGCTTTCCAGCGCATAAGTACCATATTTGCCGGAAATAATTTCCTGGCATAAAGTGGCGCAGTCTGCAAAGCGGTCAGTTCCGGTGTAAACTTTTGCGTTCAGGTATAACCGTACCAGCAAAGCCGCAGCTCCTGCCTGCGTCCACCTGCCAATGGCATTGGCTTTCAGCGCATCTCCTGTAAAAAGTTTTGGAAGAGCCTCCTTAAGCTCCTTTTCAATAAAAGCAAAAGCATCCGCCGGCGTTACCTGTTCACCGCCCTTTGTTTCGCCTTTGACCTTTGTAACGATTACAATGTTGCGGTAGAAATCAAGCAGCCGGATGTTGAGCCATGCCCGGAGTGTTTTAAGTTCTGCAATCATATCGTCGACATCCGCTTGCGTTAAATTAAATTTTCCCGGATCGGTGATGGCTTGCAGATCCTCCAGTGAATTGGTTGTTAAGTTAACGCCCTGGTACAAAGCGCCCCAGGCGTCGTTTGTAAAGCCATCATTAGGTGTCCAGGTATGGTAATGCACGCGCTGGTATTGTGCGCCATCATACCAGTCACCCTGCCGGTTTATGGTCATCAATTCGTCGGTGCTGTTTTCCTGCAGCATAAAAGTATTACCGCCCTGAATGCTCCAGTAGCAGTGTTCGAATGCCCGTAAAAAATCCCTGACTACATCGCTTTTGGTTTGTAAAAAGTTAACAGAAGTAATGCGGTCGTATAATGTTTCATCCAGCTTGGTACAGCTTCCTGCCAGCAGCAGTAGGGTAAGCAGCGTATAGACTGTTACTCTGCTTAATGATATATAACTTTTCATCGATTGAAATTTTTTTTATTAAAAGTTGAGTTGCAATCCCACCAGTAACTGAAAAGTGGAAGGATAATAGGACAATGAATTGGTAACCCCCGGATATAGTCCATTTACCTGTATAAGGTCAGGATCCTGGCCGGTGAATTTGGTAAAAGTATGAAGGTTACGACCAGTGGCATATACCCTGAAAGAACGAAGGTACTTGAAGGATAACGGTTGCGTATAGCCCAGCATTACATTATCGATCTTTACAAAATCTCCTTTTTCTAAAAAGTAATCAGACAGCGCAGAATAAGTAGACGGATTAGTGAGCTTTGCATATTTGCCGCCATCAAAAGCGGAAGCAAGAATGTTAGCATTTATTTGTGTTGCCGGTGTGCCTTAGTAGAAGGATGTGGTGTTGAATAAATCATAACCAAATGCACTGCGAAGAAATATGCTCAGATCCCATTTTTTGTACGTAAAATTATTACCAAGACTTGCCGTAAACTTAGGCAGGCCGTTTCCTACAAATTGTTTGTCATCATTGGTCGCTTTGTTGGCAACGATCGTTTCTCCTTTACTGCTATATACAAGCAGAGCTCCTGTATTGTCTACTCCGGCAGACTTCAACGAATAGAAGCTACCGATTCTTTTTCCTTCCTGCAGCCGCTGAATATTTCCCGGGCTTCCGGGGGCGGGCATTCCCACTACATCCAGGAACTTTTGTCCCTGGAAAAGGTCGTTTGAAAAGGAAACAAATTTATTATCGTTTGTTGCTCCTGCAAGGGAAATGGTATAATTGAGAAGCTTGTTTTTTATAATGCCGGCGCTCACTTGAATTTCCAGCCCAGAATTTTTCATGGTGCCAACATTGAGAAATGTAGTGCCCTGGATATTGGGTGGGTTAGGAACGTTATAAGATCCCAGTAAGTCTTTATTTGTCCGGATATAATAATTGACGCTTCCTGATATCCGGCGGTTCATCAGGTCGAAATCTACTCCAACATTAAAATTAATGGCCTTTTCCCAGCGAAGGTCGTAGTTGGTATTTTGACTGGGTCCCCAAACCTGGTACGTAACGCCGTTGTAAAGATAATAACCATAGCCGCTGTACGTATCAAGAGACAAATAGTTGCCAAAATCCTGGTTGCCTGTTTCGCCATAATCAGCCCTGAGCTTAAGATCATCTAACCATGAAATTCCTTTCATAAAATTTTCCTGTGATAGTCTCCAGGCAATGGAGGCGCCCGGGAAATCACCCCATTTATTATTGTAACCAAATTTCGACGAACCTTCATGCCGTACGCTGGCTGATAAATAATATTTCTGATCGAAATCATAGTTAAGCCGTCCAAAAAAAGCGATTAGCTTAGAACTGTTTTTATAAGAACCCGTTCCGTTAACGCCGGTTGTGATGTTCCAGGTACCGGAACCCAAATTATTAAATGTAAGTACGTCAGACGGAAATAGCTGGTTGGATGCATTGAATCCCGATGCAGTAAACTGCTGGTAAGAATAACCCACCAAAGCTTTTAATGAATGGTTTTTGATATTGGTAGAATAATTACCTGTCCATTCAAAACTTTTCTGGTCATTTTCATCGAGTGACTGGGAAGCGGTATTGCGCCCGGTGCCGCCATTCGCCAGCTGCACATTAGTGTTTGTTGAAGGCACGAAATTGGAATTCCTGAAAGAATTGCTGATTTCTCCCACGGTAACGGTGGAATATAAAGCCTTGTATATATTCAGTCTGAAAGATCCGCTGATATCAAGATATTTTATCTCCTGTTGTGCGAGATTTGTCTTAGCTGCCTCCACCGGGTTGTTGGCAAAGAAGCCTGAATTAACGTAAGCATATCTGCCTGCACTATCATA
>JBDSBP010000436.1:0-16641 GCA_039921525.1 Chitinophagaceae bacterium
TATTATTTAACGGCTTATTGAATTCATAAGAGTAATATGCTTCCATATAACCACTTATAGTAAAATTGGAAGGCTTGCTTTCTTGTGCTGAAGCATCTATGCCTACCCATAAAATTGCACCTAATAATATTTGTTTCATTTTTTTTACTTTTTATTAAGCTCGTCCAGAGCTTCATTGATAAAAGTGAATAACTATATGTGTGTTATGCAGCTGGCTGCAGATTGTGTATCAGACCAGACAAACAGAGGGCCAACTGTAGGAACGACTAAATAATTTGAATGTAATAAGTTGATCTTCAATTTACTATAATAGTATGATCGAGATCAGGAGAGTAGGTATATTAATTCAAAAACATTTCATTTTGATATAGTTTATCATTTTGAGATACCTGAATTGGAAAGTAATTTTTTTTTTGACCAAGATAAGTAGCACCTTCTTTAATCAGCTTTACAGTAAGCCAAAGGGTTCTCAATTAAAAATATTTCATTATTTTTTTACCTAAGAGACAGGCAGGTTAAATAAAATTGAGCTAATTATTGGATTAGTAAGAAACTTACATTTACTTTGTATTTCAAAGTGCTTCGTAGTTTATTTTGGCTGTTAGCTCAAAAGATTTGTTTTGTAAGCTTATGGTGTGTTGTCATACCAGGAGACTGCATGCGGTTTTTATCCTGCTTCCGATTGCACTGATAGAAATGAAAAAAATTATAAACTAAAACAATTATAACGATTTTATGAATATCGACATTCTGTCAAACATTGACAATCCCCGCCAGCTTGAGAAGTTATACAGGCAGAACAAGGCTGGTTTCAGGCAACAGTTTAGTAAAGTATACCCAGAATTGAAAGAGAATAAAATTGCTGATTTCTGGAATGAAAGACTTAACTACGAAAGTGAGGAGGTGAATTGGGGAACTGCCAGGGACATTAAATTTGTTATCATCGCCTCCGTTCTCGCCGGGACTATTGCAAAGCTACCGGGAATTTTTACCCTGGATGAAGAGTTTTTCTACCAGAGAAATATCGGTTTCATAGTCTTCCCGATACTGAGTTTATACTTCGCTATAAAAAATAAATTAAAAACAAAAAAAATTGTTTTTATAAGTGTAGCAATACTGGCTTCGTTGTTTTTTATAAACTTTCTTCCCGATCAAAAGAAAAGTGACAGTTTGCTTTTATCGTGCATACATTTGCCCTTATTGTTATGGTGCGTTTCAGGGTACGCTTTCGTTGGTGGAAGTTTACATACCCACGAAAAACGACTTTTATTTTTAAGATTCAATGGTGACCTGGTCGTAATGACAGCTCTTATATTAATGGCAGGAGGTATTTTAACGGGAGTAACAATCGGTCTTTTTGAATTGATTGATTTGAACATTAAAAATTTCTATTTTGAAAACGTGGTCATTTTTGCTATTGCTGCTTCACCAATAATAGGCACTTATCTTACAGAAACGAACCCTCAAATAGTAAACAGGGTCTCACCATTGATAGCAAAAATATTTAGTCCCCTTGTCCTGGTAACACTCATAGCCTTCCTGGTAGCCATTGTTATTTCAGGCAAGGATCTTTACCATGACAGGGAATTTCTTTTAATTTTTAACGCCCTTTTAATTGGAGTTATGGCTCTCATATTCTTTTCTGTTGCCGGCACATCAAGACCGGCAAAGAACTACCTGGAGACTTTTATACTTTTCCTGCTATCCATTCTTACAGTAATTGTAAATGGAATTGCCTTATCCGCCATTTTATTTAGAATTTCAGAGTGGGGAATAACCCCTAATAGGATTGCGGTGCTTGGAGCAAATATATTAATGCTAACCAATTTGATTTTAGTAACAATAAAACTTCTTAAAGCGTTAAGAGGGACGAATGATAAAACAGAAGTAGGCGCGGCTATCGCACTATTTCTTCCTGTTTACGCTGTATGGGTGTTCCTTGTTACTTTTTTCTTTCCACTGATCTTTACCTTTAAATAATCAACTAAAACGTGACCGTTAGACTGCCACCTTAATTTTTTTGAGGGGGCTTGTCAGACTACCCTCAGGCGCTTACTTATTTTGATTCCGCTTTAGCCGTTGCTGGCAACATACTCCCCATAAAAAAAGAGCACTGGAGCAGAAAGGATTAATCTTCTATACACAAGAGAACTACTATACTGCCCTGGACTACTTTTTCGAGGCATTAAAAAATGTAGGTTCAGACGACCTGCAAAGCGAAATGCGGATGTATTCATTTATTATCCGAATATATACGATGCTCAAAGACCTGGAGAAAGCAGAAGAATTCGCAAGAAAAAGCGTGATTTTAATAGAAAGGAAGCCTGACATTATGAAGCAGGTAAATATTTACTTTTCCTTAATAGACCTTTCTTTAGAAAAAAATGACTGGAAGACAGCAGCCTTCTATCTTGATAAAATGAGCAATTTCATTCCTGATCCTAAAGAAGTACAGGTAAACTTTGGTTACTATCTTTAAAGAGGAACAATAAGTTACCTGCAACAAAAAATACCAGGAAGCGTTCAATCATTTCAAAGAAACTTATAAGTATGCGCTAGGCGGCGGTCACTCAAATAGTGTAAGTGTTTCACTTTATCATCTTTTCGCTACGGCGTTAAAACTGGGACTGAATAAAGAATCAAAAGACTACGCTTTACAAAATCTGGAACTGGCCGAAAAGATGCGCTCTAAATCAGCAAAGCTTAAGGCTATAATGAACCTTTCCGCGTACTATGCCAAGGTATCGGAGAACAAAAAAGCTTATCAATCAATGTACCAGGCAATGCAGTTAAAAGATAGCCTGGCACAGGAAAACGATCTCAGGCAATCGAACGTATTGGGGGTGATGTACAAGTATGGAAAACAACAGGAAGAAATCAGCAGGTTAGAAAATGAACGGGAAGGACAAGTGGAGTCCGTAAAACGAAAGTCTCTGCTAAACTATGTATTCATCGCATCTATAGGTGTTCTTTTATTCATAGGTTACCTTGGGTATAAAAAATTTTAAAACCAGGCAGCAATTATCCAAACAGCAACAGGATCTTCAACATCAAAAAATTATTGAATTGGAAAAGAACAAACAACTGTTAACTATTGATGCAATGCTGAAGGGACAGGAAGAAGAGAGGGGCCGCATTGCGAAAGACTTACACGACGGCCTTGGTAGTTTACTATCCGGCACTAAATTGTCGTTTATTAATGTAAAGGAAATGCTGGTGTTGTCACCCGAGAAAAGGATATTATTTGAGCGTTCATTAAGTATGTTGGATAACACCATCATCGACCTTCGTAAAGTTGCACAAAACCTGATGCCGGAAGCGTTAGTGAAATTCGGTCTCCATGAGGCACTAAGTGATTTCTGCGACTCTATACAATCGTCATCAGGTATACAAGTGTTCTGCCAGCAATTTGGTGAGAAAAGGAAATTAAGCGATACCGCCGAAATGTACACTTATAGAATTATACAGGAGCTTGTAAACAATGCTGTGAAACATGCTGATCCCAGCACGATAATGGTGCAGCTTGCTATCAGCAAAGACAAAACGGGCATCACTGTTGAAGACGATGGGAAGGGATTTGATATCTCCAAGGTATCTCAAACAAAAGGGGCCGGCCAGGCTAATATCAATTACCGGGTACTCTATTTCAATGGCACGTACGATATTGTAACTTCTCCGGGTACCGGTACATCCGTAATTATTGAACTAATTGCATAGACAATGACAAAGATTTTTATAGTAGATGATCATACTGTGGTTATTGAAGGCATATATTCGCTATTGCAAAATGAGAAGGATATGGAGGTGTTGGGTTATGCCACAAATGCGGGGAATTGCCTGTCATATATTCCCAACCATGCAATAGATGTAATATTGATGGACATCAGCCTGCCTGATATGAATGGAACGGATCTTTGCAAAATAATTAAAAGAAAACATCCCGGTATCATGATACTTGCACTAAGTACTTTTAACCAGGGATCATATATCAGGAAGATGGTGGAAAATGGTGCAAGCGGGTACCTGTTGAAAAATGCTGGCCGCCAGGAAATAATTGACGCCATCAGGATAGTGGTGAAAGGGCAAAGCTATTTTACCTTTGATGCGGGACAAGCTTTAAAATCCGATACTCAACAGCAAAGTATTATCCCTCTTTTAACAAAAAGAGAAAAGGAAGTACTTAGAAATATAGCAGAGGGTTTAACAAATTCCCAGATTTCTGAAAAGCTATTCATAAGTATTGACACTGTTGAAAGTCATCGTAAAAACCTGCACACGAAATTAAATGTAAAAAACACGGCCATGCTTATCCGTTTTGCTGTTGAAAATAACCTGCTGTAATGATATAGTATAACGGATATGAACTGATATTTTATTATTGTCATTTATATTGCCATATTTTGTCTGCCCTTGTTAAAAGGGCCCGGCCTATACAATTTCAGATGACTTCTTCAGGACTTTTATTATATGGTAGCAATTTTCCGGGATTCATAATATTTTCCGGATCAATGGCTTTTTTAATTGCGCTCATTACATCGATGGCTCCGTGGTGTTCCAAAGACATAAAAGGTATTTTGCCAATACCTATGCCATGCTCACCCGAACAAGTACCTTCCATTGCCAACGCCCTGCGTACCAGTCGCTCATTTAGGGCCTTCGCTTTTTCAAGGGCAGTAGGGTCGTTTGGAGGTATAAGTATGGCAAGATGGAAATTTCCATCGCCCACGTGCCCGAGAATAGGTGCCAACAGGCCTGTGGCTTTAACGTCTGCCTGGGTATCAACAATACATTTAGCTAACCGGGAAATAGGTACGCAAACATCGGTACTCATTAATTTTGAACCTGGCAAAAGCGCCACGGCGGCAAGTGCAGCATCTGTTCTGATACGCCATAATTTTGCACGGTTAGCTTCGTCTTTTTCCAGCATAAAATCTTCCACATCACATGCTTGGGCATTCTGTTGCACCTTATCTATCTGCTCTTCTACCTGTATTGCCGAACCATGAAATTCGAGGAAAAGAGTTGGCTTTTCCATATAGTCAGTCATTGAATAGCAATTGATGGCCTTCATCATAATGGCATCTAACAATTCAATTTTTGCAATGGCTATACTTTTCTGAATTGACATGATAGCCATGTTTACTGCTGCGGCTACGGTGGGAAAAACGCAGACTACCGTTTTAATAACTTCCGGGTAGCTGTGCAATTTTATTGTCAGTTCGGTTATTATTCCAAGCGTTCCTTCGGAACCTATAAAAAGCCGGGTAAGGTCGTATCCTGCGGATGACTTTCTCGCTTTGCTGGCTGTTTTAATTATTTGTCCGCCAGGCAATACAACTGTCAGTGCAATAACATTGTCCTTCATGGTGCCATAACGTACCGCATTCGTTCCCGAAGCCCTGGTACTGGCCATACCACCCAGTGTAGCATTTACTCCGGGCCCAATCGGGAAAAAGAAACCGCTACCCTCTAGTAATTTATCCAATTGGTTACGTGTTACGCCGGATTGTACCGTCGCATACATATCGGCGTGGTTTACCTCTATAACCTGGTTCATCTCTTTTACATCAATACAAACACCCCCTTGCGGTGCCAATATATGCCCTTCTACCGAAGTGCCTGCGCCAAATGGAATGATTGGCACTTTGTATTTACTGCAAACATGAACAATAGCCGCCACTTCTTCCGGCGAATTAGGATACGCAACAATATCCGGCGGCATACAGGGATGGTAACTAAACCCTGATCCATGTTCTTTCCTCACCATCTCATCTTCTACGACGCGATTACCTAATATGTCTTTTAATTCAGTAAATACAATTTGTATAAGAGCATTATTCATGAATACTATAAGTTGTTGAATTTATACATTTCTCCAGAGCAAATGTATGAGATTTGTAAACTCTTTGACCTTATACTGTAAGAGCGGTTGGTATACTGTAAGAGTAATGCCAGATGCATTTGTGCTGACCAAATATAGGGGCGTTTGCAGGGGCGGGGCCTGTTACCGACCTGGATGCATACGAAACTGGCGTATATCATGGAAACGTCTACAAAATACTACATGTATCCGGAGCAAAAGGGCGGGGGCTAACCACGCCACTACAAACGCCAGGGCTTTCCCCTAAACGACATTGATTTGTCAATGTCTATTGTAAAAGAAAAAAAATTTCAGGCCCCGAACAAATTATACCAACCATGTTGAACCCTGTTTGTCGTCAGTCCCGGATTTCAACGTCAGATTTTCTACCTATATTAGGCTTCTAAGGCATCAGAATTAAGGTCTACAAACCCTTTTTAGTTCTCTTGCCAACGTAATTTTCATGCGTATTCCTTTCCCCCGTTCTTTGATCATTTTAGCTTATTAAAATAAAAGATATCGTAAACCGTTAATGTTCGAATATCTCCAATCCTATGATCACAAATCGTACTATCTATCATTTTGCAACATTCGTGTTTGCTATTTCCCTCTTAACCTCCTGTTCTAAAAGGAGCTCCAATTTACCAGATACAACTGCAGACACTACCAATAAGCTTGGAATTATTGTAGCTAATAATTTTAATTATCAAACTACAAATACCACGAGCCTGGATGTTTCTCTGTTAACCAATGACAACAAGCCCCTCCCGGGAGTGATGGTTAATATCTTGGATAAGCCTGCCGCTGAAGGAGGAAAGATACACTACACCACTGTTTCAGATGCAAATGGAAAGGTAGCGGGGGCATTTAAGCTTCCCACATATATTAAAACGGTAACAGTTAACCCGGGTTATGTGGGCCTTATGCATGATGCTGCCGTTGCGGTGGTAGGCAATAAAGTGTCATGTACCCTGGGTGGTTCTACGGGTTACCTGGGAAATGTAATTCCTGGTGCAAGAATAATCAACTCGGGTATGGCCTCATGAAGAGCAATGGCCTCAACCTACAATTATCTTGGTAAATATAACAGTAACGGCAGGCCGGAATACCTGTTGCCGGACAATGATAAGATCTCTGAAAAAACACTTTCTTACATAAATGCTTCTTTACCGGAAAATCAGCCGGCAACTAAATATCACCCTGAATACCTTAAAGAAACTGCCGGAACCAACCTGGATATTGAGAAGTCAAGTGATGTATGGATCACTTTCGTATATGAAGGAACGAAATATCGTAATTCTTTGGCTTACTTTACGTATCCAACAGGCAAGGAACCCACCAGTACCAAGGAAATAGAGTCTCTCACCGTTATTCTGCCAAATGCATCGTTATCAGGAAGTGGTGGCGAATTAACTTCCGGCAATAAAGTGAAAATTGGAACATTTGAACCCGGTACATCCATTGGTTTCTGCCTGGTAGTAAACGGTTGGAACAAGGAAACCCAGAAGGTTGAGGAAGGACTTAACAAGTTTTACAGTATTGACGAACTTAACCCGGAAGCCTCTGAGAGCGATAAACGGCACGTTGTTTTATTAAAAGACAATGAAGATAAGCTGATACTGGTTGGTTTTGAAAGCGATAACAGGGAGAAGGAAAGTGATCACGATTTTAACGACCTTATTTTTTATGCAACCTGCAACTCGGCAACTGAAATTTCAACCGGTGAAATAACTCCTATTGATACAAAAAATGACAGTGATGGAGATGGTGTTGTTGATGGCTACGACATGTTCCCTAAAGATCCCGAGAGAGCATATATTAATTATTATCCGAACGAAAAAACGTATGCGTCTATTGCATTTGAAGATACCTGGCCGAACACCGGCGATTACGACATGAATGACCTGGTAGTAGATTATCGTTATATGATTATTCAGAACGCGAAAAATCAGTCCGTTGAAATATATGCCAACTATGTTGCCAGGGCATCCGGTGCTTCATTTAGAAATGGATTTGGCGTACAGTTTCCCTTTTCACCAAAACAGGTTACTTCCGTAACGGGAAGCAAGATTACCGATAAAACCGTTGTTGTACTTAATTCAAATGGCTGCGAAGCAGCGCAGTCAAAGGCGGTGATTATCCCGTTTGATGATATATACGCTTTAATGCTTCCGGATGGTAAAACGTATATAAATACCCAGGCAGGCGTGCCCTATATTAAACCTGATACGATAAAAATGAAAATCACCTTCAGCTCGCCCTTATCATTGGAAGAATTGGGGGCGGCGCCGTTCAATCAGTTTGCCATTTCAAATAAAATACGAGGTAAGGAAATTCATTTACCGGGTGAATTGCCCACAGACAAGGCCAATACTGCATTGTTTAATACCGCGCAGGATAATACGATACCTTCTGAAAACCGGTATTACAAAACAGGAAAAAATCTTCCTTTCGCTATTTCAATTCCGCAGGCATTCGAGTATCCTTATGAAGGTAAAATGATCACAAACGCCTATTTAAAATTCGTAGAATGGGCTCAGTCCGGGGGAGAATCAAGTGCTGACTGGTACCTGGATATATCAGGTTACCGTACAAATGGCTCCCTTTACAAATAATTTGCCCTTGTGACAGGTTGGTTGTATTGGCTATCAGCTATCAGCTGTCAGCCATCAGCTATAGGCTATCGGCTATCGGCTATCGGCTATCGGCTATCAGCTATCAGCTATCGGCTATCGGCTATCAGCTATCAGGAAACAATACGAGAAATAATTTCCTCTGATAGCTGATAGCTGAAGGCTTATAGCCAAAAAATCATTTTAGAGTTGACATAACACTAGCGTTATATTAATAAATGTATTAACACATGAGCTATCAGCTATCAGCCTTCAGCCTTCAGCTCTTTTCCTGATTCAGCGCGTAAACATTGATTTCATGAATGTAACCTATCCAGGTAGAGTCTTGATTTTATACATGATATCGTTCTATAATAGTTTTCATTAAATAAATTATATAATCAAACCAGGGTTTAATGTATTCCTTTACCTGACAGCTGATAGCTGATAGCTGATAGCTGAAGGCTGAAGGCTGACAGCTGACCACATCCATCCTTCCGATTTAATGAGTAAATGGAAATCAGGCAATATCTAATGCCGCTTTGCGTTTTATAATTGATTTCCAGTCCATTAAAAGCAAAGACTCCTGATTTAAGTGTCTTTAGCTAAAATTAAAATCAAATTCTATGAGCCAAATATCCCGTTTGTCTATGCTCGCGATAGATGATGAGGCGTCTATTCAGTATATTTTAAAACACTATTTTAAAAACGATTTTATTGTTGAAACGAAGGGAAACGGAAAAGAAGCGTTAGCCTGGATACAACAGGGAAACATCCCTGATATTATACTTGCCGATATAAACATGCCGGAAATGGATGGTTACACCTTTATGCATCACATCCGGTCAAGTGGGTTTTTACAAAATATCCCCATGTTAATTTTGTCGGGAAGTGAGAGCACGGAAGATAAAATCCGATGTCTCGAAGCCGGTGCAGATGATTTTGTAGTAAAGCCTTTCAATCCAAAGGAACTTGCAGCGAGAGTAAATGGCATTCTTCGTCGAAATGGAAAAATTAATTTCAAATATGCACAGCGATGACCAAGCAAGCCGGAAAGATTGCAGTAATTACAAAAAGTGCAATTATTATAGACCAGGTAAAGACTGGTTTGAAAGGTTTATTTGATATTGACGTTTATAAAAATGGCTTTGAACTGCACCATGTCATGGAAAAATCTATTGCTTATAAAGCCATTATTTCTGATGATAACCTAGAAGGCAGCAATGGTTTGGCCTTGCATAAAATCCTGATCGATTTTGGTTATGACAAAATTCCGTTTATACTGTTACTGGATCACCTGGATAATGAGCAGCG
This sequence comes from Chitinophagaceae bacterium, assembly GCA_039921525.1. Lineage (GTDB taxonomy): Bacteria > Bacteroidota > Bacteroidia > Chitinophagales > Chitinophagaceae > JADCRZ01. The sequence goes on from JBDSBP010000436.1 coordinate 9,787, forward strand.
TGTAATTGCGATGAAGGATAATATTGCCGAAATATTCGAAAAACCAATTGATCCCGAAGCCATACGATTAAGGGTTCCCTACCTGGCAGAAAACTATGTTAGTTCGAATATCAATATCACACCAACGAAAAGTTACAGGCTGCCTATTATAAAAAGGCTTTTTGACATTACGTTTTCAGGGCTGGCGCTAATATTTCTCAGTCCTGTTTTTATTATTGTGGCAATATTAATAAAAGCAGAATCAAAAGGTCCGGTATTTTACTATTCGTTAAGAGTAGGCTCGGGCTACGATGTGTTCAAGTTCTTTAAATTCCGTTCCATGTACAGTGGCGCAGATACCAAGTTAAAAAGCATGTCGCACCTGAACCAGTACAACAATAAAAAAATCAATATTAATTCTCCCGCGTCAGACGTGAAAGAATTATGTGAATTTTGTGAACGTGAAGGCATAAGTTGTGTCAATCCGTTATATGCTGATAATAAGGTAATATGTGAAATCCTGTATAACAAGCGTAAAAAAAAGAATTTGAATTCAGCATTTATCAAAATTAAGAACGATCCCAGGGTCACCCAAATAGGCAATTTTATCAGGAATCTGAGTATCGATGAATTACCCCAACTGTGGAACGTGTTTATTGGCGACATGTCGATAGTAGGCAACAGGCCCTTGCCATTATACGAAGCAGAAAGAATTACTACCGATAAATACTCACTCCGATTTATAGCGCCGGCAGGTATTACAGGGCTGTGGCAGGTTGAAAAAAGAGGAAGAGCCGAAATGTCAGAAGACGAAAGGCTGAACCTTGATAATAATTACGCCAAATCGCACAGTTTCGGAAATGATATCAGGCTTATCATGCGAACGATACCTGCATTATTTCAATCTGAAAACGTTTAAAACTTTAAATGAATAGATGTAAATTATTTTTTTTATCGTCATTTACTGCACTTCTGCTTTTGATTAAATTTTCAGCAGCGGCACAACCCGCTGCTATTGATTCTTTACTGATAAAGTTATTAGCTACCGATCAATTACTCCCAATACTGGTGGATTCTGCCTTGAGTTATTCCCCGGCAGTAAAAAGAGCTGACAAAAGCGAAAATTTGGCAAGTGCAAATCTCCAGATAAGCAGACAGGCAATATTTAGTGCCATTAACCTTCAATCTTCTTATTTCTATGGCACCAATTATGCCACTGTAAACAGCCAGGCCAGCCCGATAGCGGGTGGTAGTCTAACAACTGCACAAACCGGTTTCTATAATGTGGGAATCGGTATACAACTGCCGGTGAACGCTATCATCAACAGGAAAAATATTCTAAAAGCAGGAAAATCGCAGATAGAGATGGTGATGGCTGAAAAAGAAAATATCGAATTGTCTATCAGGCAGGAAGTGGTGCGACTTTACCAGGAATTCAAACTTTCCCAAAAAATGATGACGATCAGTGCCAAAAACAGGCAGACGGCACAGGTAAACAATTCAATGGCAGAAAAGGATTTTGTAAATGGCCAGTTAACAATAGACAGGCTCTCCATAGTACATGAAAGTTATAACAGATCCATGCTTGATTTTGAAATATACGTAAATAAGTTTCAAACAAGTTATATGCAACTTGAAACATTTACAGGCATTAATCTTTCAGCATTAATTTTTAGCATTAAATGAGTTTGGTATATTTTGTAAAACTTTTACTTAAAAACATGTTTTGGTTGTTGTTTATCCCGGCAACCATTGCGCTATCAGTTTTTTATTTTACAAGGCATGAACTAAAAGATTATTCGTCGGAATCAGTAATATACACCGGCATTGCTTCAGGTTATAGCTTGAGTGGAAATAATAAAGCAGATTTCTTCGCAACAAGTAATGCTTTTGACAATTTGCTTTCATTGATCAATTCCAGAGAAACTAAACAGGAGGTGGCTCTTAATCTGCTGGCAATGCACCTGATGATTAAGAAACACGACCCTTCCCTTTTCTCATGGGATTCTTTTGATAAGTTACGCAAACTGGTGCCTGACAGCGTTCGGAACATGGTTGTAAGGCCCACCCTTGAAAATACGGTTGTTGCTTTGGATCTGTATATGCGAAGTAAGGAAAATAACATCGTATATCAGATCATAAATTCAGAAAATTCTTTTTATTCTGTTTTCGCCATGGATAAAATAAAGGCGATCCGAATCAATAACAGTGACCTTATTAAAATATCCTACCATACCAATGATGCAGTAATATGCAGGCAAACATTGGAACTGCTGGAAATATCTTTTATAAAGAAACATAAACTTCTGAAGGAAGGACAGTCTGAATCGGTGGTCACCTATTTTCAAACAGAGACTGATAATGCCTTCAAAAGATTGAATGAGGCAGAACAAAACTTCATGCAGTTTAGTAAACAGAACGATATTATTAACTACTACGAACAAACGAAAGCCGTTGCTATTGAAAAAGAAAACCTGGATGTACAGAAACAAAACATCGAGATGGATAAAATGGCCAGCAGCAAGTCACTGGATAAAGTCAACGAAGATATAAAGGGGCGGTTATATCAAACTGAATATGGAGCCGCGATATTAAAAGAAAGAGAAACACTTTCCGAGGTCTACAGTAAAATAGCCATTGGGGACCTTGTTGGCAAAAATGAAGCTGGCCATCAGCAAAGGATGGATAGCCTACGCAAAGTATCAGTTGCGATGGAAGTTAAGCTGGCAGGATCGGTGAATAAACTTTATTTACAAACCCTCACACCTGAAGGAATTCCAACTAAAACTGTTTTGGACGAATGGCTCAGGACTTCACTGGCTTTTGAACAAAGTAAGGCTCGGTTAACTGTAATGGATAAACGCAAAATTGAATTTTCTGAACAGTACAGGAAATACGCACCGCTGGGAGCCATGCTTAAAAAAATTGAACGACAAATTAATGTATCTGAACAGGAGTACCTCGAACTATTGCATGGTTTAAACATGGCAAAACTGACGCAGCAGAATAACGAACTTACTACCAAGCTAAATATTGTTGATAAACCCTATCTTCCCTTGAAAGCCAATCGATCCATAAGAATGATGCAGGTTATTCTAGCTTTTGTAGCCGGATTTGTGGCTGTCCTGGCATTTATAATTACCAGGACGCTGCTTAATAAAACAATACAGCAGCCAGACAGGGCGCGCAAATTCATTGGTATTCCATTATTAGGTATTTACCCGCTGCTCAACACTCCCCCGGCATTTATTGCCAAGGCTAACCTGCGTTTGGTGCAGCAATTACTTTCAAGGATTAATATAACCGGTGAACCTGTAATAATAGGGATGTTGAGTGTGCAAAATAAGGAAGGTAAATCAACACTGATTGATATGCTCAACGTTGAATTGACAAATATCAAGTATACCGTAGAAATACGGGCATGGAATAGTGCGGCCACTTCTACTAACAATAAACCTGATATCGTGCTGCTTGAATTTCCTGCGCTGGATACGCTGGTAATAAAACCTGGCCTGCTGCCGAAGCTGGATCATACCTTCCTGGTATGCAGGGCCAACAGGGTTTGGAATACGCTGGATACTGAGTTACTCAATATATTCTGTAAAACAACTGGTAATGAGCCGGCTTTAATATTGAATGGAGTGAAAAGTGATTTTGCCGAATCATATATCGGTGAAGTTCCTGCAAAAAGATTCTTCCTGAGAACATTTCTCAAGCGATTATTTAAGTTTCAATTTGGTCACAGGAAACAATTTACGTAATCATTCATATATCGTGATAAAGCATAAAAATCAATTGACGTTGCAGATATTGGCATTCGCGAGCCAGTTGTTTCCTGCGATCGTTGGCGTATTATCCTTCATGCTGCTGGTAAGGGTTACAAAGCCTGTGGTACTGGGGCAGTACATTATTTATCTTGCGGCAGTGGTCTTGTTTGAAATGATTAAATCCGGCGGTCTTCAATCCGCATTAGTGATGCGGGTATCAAATAGTGATATAGCGCTGCAGAAGAGGATCAGGGGCAGTGCTTATTGGTTGGGAGGTATTGTATCTTTATCACTTTCTATTGTTTTGATCATCCTGTATTTTAGCGGAATATTCGTTAAACAACCCGGTATACAGGTTTTTTGCGGGTGGTATGCCTGCCTTGGACTTATAACCTTACCGCTTCATATAGCCGAAGCTTCTGCAGTGGCAAGGCAGGATCTTAAATTTCTTCTCTACCTTCGCCTTGCTCAAAGCGCCAACGCATTGATTACTGCCGCTTATGCATGGTTGTATTCAGGCAGTCTCGAAGGTTTTGCTACCGTTCACCTGTTGTTTACCACCATATTAATGACCATCGTATTAATAGCAGGAAAAACGAAACCTTCAGAAGTGATATTTAAAACCAAAGAGGAAATTAAAACGCTCATCCACCTGATCAAATATACAATGGCCACCTTAGCTACCACCAACTTATTAAAATCGGCTGACACTTTTTTAATTGGCAGCCTGATGGGTCCTGAATCAGTTGCCAGGTATGCAATTCCCCTGAAGTTAACCGAATTATTTGAAATTCCCATCAGGAGCCTGAGCACTACAGCCTTTCCACAACTAGCCGAGAAACACAATAATAATGACTATGTCGGTTTTAAAAAAGGGTTGATACAATATCTTTCCTGGTCGTACCTGTTATATATTCCGGCCTTGCTCATTGCCTTTATTTTCGCTCCTTATATCGTGCTGGTATTTGGAGGGGATCAATATGCAGACACCACCTCTATATTCAGGATTTTAATTTTTTTCGGACTTTTTTTACCAGCAAACAGGATGACAGGTATTGGACTGGATGCCTTGCAAAAGCCTGCCAAAAATTTTAAAAAAGTTTTGATAATGGCCATTATCAATATCGTCGGCGACCTGGTAGCTATACGTTTTTCGAACGATTTAAACATGGTAGCATTTGTATCCGTTTTAAATGCCGGCTGCGGTGCTATGTTGGGGTGGTGGATGTTAGAGAAAACCGGAATTTTGAGCAAAGGAAATGTTTTTACAGACATATTCAATTATAGTAATTATTTTATAAGAAAAAGTTTGTACAGGTTGAAGGAATGAACAAGATAGCCATGGAACAAAACCTATTTTATCCACCAGGTAATAAATTTAACCGGCATTTCTGGCTATTAACTGCTGGTTTATTATCCGTATATTTTGGCTGGCTTATCGCAGGAACAGGCTTCAGTTTTGCCGGGCTATTACTGGTATTACCCTTTCTGATCGGATATCTCGTTCTTGTGTTTTTATTTCCACGCATAGGATTGATATCCTATATCGTATATTGTTTTTTTCTGCCCGGTTTAATCAGACATATCGTTGGACCTCAATTTGGATTCCTTGTTGAGGCTCTGTTAATTTTAACCTGGCTTGGCGTAATTTTTCACAGGGGAAATAAATTCCGGTTCAGGCATCTGAACAGGGATTTGATATGGCTCGGTATAATATGGTTTTTAATTACAGTGCTTCAGATCGGAAATCCCGAACATCCAAATATTGTTGGATGGCTGCAGGAAATGCGTTCAACCACGTTGTACTGGATACTGACCGTTCCCCTGGCGATGATGGTCTTTAATAAAAAATCTGACATCTTTCTTTTTTTAGATATCATTGTTGTTCTTTCGTTACTGGGTGCATTATACGGTATAAAACAATTATACCTAGGCGTGGATGCAGCTGAACATACCTGGCTGGAGGAAGGCGCTTACAGAACACATATCCTGTTCGGAAAGTTACGGGTGTTTTCTTACTATTCGGAAGCGGCTCAATTTGGCGCATCCCAGGCACAGTTGGCCATCATGTGCATCATCCTGGCGGTTGGCCCTCATTCAAAAGCGAGAAGGATATGGTACGGCATAGCAGCAATATTTATGTTTTATGGTATGCTCATCTCTGGTACCCGCGGTGCTTTGGGCGCGTTGGTTGGGGGGGGATTTATTTTCCTGCTACTGAGCAAACAGGTTAAAATTTTAATAGTAGGGTCAATTATAGGTGTTGGATTTATTGGTGTTCTTAAATTTACTGATATAGGCAACGGGAATGACCAGATACGAAGATTGCGTACTGCAACGGATCCGAATGATGCTTCATTGCGGGTACGCTTAGTAAACCAGCAGACGCTGGCAAATAGCTTAGCCAGCAAACCATTTGGTACGGGCGTTGGTACCATCGGCAAGTGGGGAATGACCTATAACAAACACATTTATACTTCCAACATCCCACCGGACAGTTATTTTGTAAAGGTCTGGGCAATGTATGGTGTGGTTGGCTTTATAGTGTGGTTCGGTATCATGTTATATATCCTGGGGAAATCGGCCGGAATAGTTTGGAAAACGCGGGACGACGCTTTGCGAAACCAGTTATGTGCACTTTGCGCAGGATTTGGAGGTATTTTGTTATGCAGTTATGGAAATGAAGTAATGAATACAATGCCATCTTCTGCAATAGTGTATGTGAGTTGGGCGTTATTATGGATGAGTACCCGTTGGGATACACGCGTTCAAAAATTGACCAGTTCATGAACTGTCCTTTAGTTTCCATCATAACCGTTAATTATAACACACCCGTAGTAACGGGCGAAATGCTACAGTCATTATCATGCCTCACTTATCCTGACTGGGAAGTTATAGTAGTAGACAATGCATCACCGCAACGATCATCTTCCTATTTAAAAAAGACATTTCCATTTATAAAACATATTAGTAGCCCGGTGAATGTTGGTTTTGCAGGTGGTAACAATATAGGCTTACACTTTGCCAAAGGTGAATATATCTTTTTTTTAAATAACGATACGGAAGTAACACCGGCTTTAGTAACTACCCTGGTAGAACACCTGCAACT
>JBDSBP010000437.1:0-6231 GCA_039921525.1 Chitinophagaceae bacterium
TTAATGCGCCGACAAATAATGCCGGGTAAGATAAAACGACTAAGATGAAAAACACACTCTTAATAATTTTCCTGATAGTTGTCAGGCTGGCTGCCAACGCCTGCCCGGCATGTAAAAAGCAGCAACCAAAAATTTTAGAAGGAATAACTCATGGCACAGGCCCCGATAGCAACTTTGATTATGTGATTGTATGGACAACTGTTCTGGTTGTATTAGTAACGTTATTCTACACTGTTAAGTGGTTGATAAAGCCAGGAGAAAACAGCTATGATCACATTAAGAGAACCGTATTAAACTAAGTAAAAAATGGAAGATAAAAGCTCTGTAATAATTTTTATAGACGATGAGCAGCAACCCGTAGGGTCGTTCAAATCCCCTATTAATTTTGAGCTGGACACCCGCAAGCTGGTTGATGGGGAACATTATTTGCGTATTGTAAGTAAGGACCCGCAGGGCAAAGAGGGCATTCGAAAAATTCCATTTATTGTTCGCAATGGACCTGATATTTCCATAGAAGGAATTAAGGATAATGAAGTGGTGGATGGCGTAGTTCCTATTATGATAAGCGCGTATGGCAAAGGAGATCAAAAAGTTTTTTTGATTGAAGGAAGTGAAACGCCTCGCAGCATTCCTGGTTGGGTTTGGATAGGACACATAGTATTCGGTGGCTGGGCCATCTATTATTTAATTACACAATTATTCCAAAAATAATGATTAACAAACACGACATACAATGCCTGGATGATATAAAATTGTTGGTAAACACCTTTTATGACAAAGTGCGTGAAGATGATTTTTTGGCGCCCATTTTCAATGCACAAATTCAAGACCGGTGGCCACAACATCTAGAAAAAATGTACACGTTTTGGCAAACTGTTTTATTGGGTGAACATACCTATTTTGGTAACCCATTTCCTCCACATGCGAATTTGCCGGTTGATCATACGCATTTTGTGCAGTGGATTACTCTCTTTACCAAAACCATTGAAGATTTGTTTAGCGGAGAGAAAGCGGAGGAAGCACTGTGGAGGGCAAATAAAATAGCGCAAATGTTTGAAACAAAAATTGACTATAACCGACGAAATCAGCAGTTTGAAATATCGGTCTAGTGGTGAAGCAGTATGTTATGCTGGTGCCAGTATAGGTATGGGCCGGCTGCATTGTTGCCATTAGTTTTATGGAGTAGCGGTAGAAGTTTCGTACGACGCCCGATATTTTCTTGATGCAGGTTTTGCTGATCTCCAATAAATCACCAATAAATCCTCGTAGTAATGACTGATAAAAAACCAATCAAACGAAACGAACATATCATTAAGCTGTCAAAAGACCACCATTTCACTTTGTTGTTTTGCTGGAAAATAAGAAACGGATTAAAGCTCGAGGTAGAGCCGGGACGCATAGTTCGTTATGTTAAATACTTCTGGAAAAATCACATGCTGCCTCATTTTACGGAAGAAGAAACTATTTTATTTACACCAGTAAAAGATGCTGAAGTGCAAAGAGCATTGGATGAGCACGCCGATATTACCAGCCGCATAAATGTTCTTGAAATTGAAGGAGTTAATGCAATACAACTATTATCCAAATTAGCTGATACGGTTGACAATCATGTACGATATGAGGAAAGGCACTTGTTTCCTCACTTGGAAAAAGTTTTAACCAATGTACAATTAATTTCGATTGGAAATCAATTAGCTGAAGCATATGATCCGGAATTGAAAGATGATTTTGCCGATGAATTTTGGCTGAAAGATAAGAAAGAATAATAAAAGACAAAATACTCTTTTATTATAAACAATAACCCTATCTTTACATTACTTAATGTTTTAAAATCCAGGGGTATGATTTAAGTTGTTGACCTAATCAACCATTGATAAGATAACGGGATGTTGTCGTAGGATCAACGCACTTTCTGAATTAATGTCCATCCTGGTAATATGATCTTGAAGGGCTTTTTGAAAATATAAATGTTCGATAGCAAATTGATTAGAGATCAGGTTTATTCTTGTATTGAAATAAAAATTCCTGGACTCCTTCAACTTAAAATAGAATAAATAGCATGCTTTCAAAAGCCTATGAATTACCGGGTTCTATAAAGGGGGTTTACAATTTGCGAGCCTTTGTACGAATTCAGTTGCCTGTTGGTACTGCTGAAAGATGAAATTTGACCGGATGATTTTTGACAATGCGGAAGACTAGGCAGGTGCGCTACATGAATAGTAAATATACCTGTCTTGGCAAATGGTCTAAGGGTTTGTTTAAAAATGAATATACTACACTATCTAAAATGGGAATATCGAACCAGGAAACAAGATAATCCGGCCTGGTTCACATAGACGAGCATTTAAAAATATAGTTGTTGAGATCTTTGACAATATCTATTAGTATTGAAAATTGTTCTAATGAAAATGGAAGAAAATGTTAAGACGAATCATGTAAGCAACAATTATGCTTTAGTTTATACAGTTATCCGGAGTTTAGTTGTAAGTTTGAAAACATGACAGGTACTATGCAATATAAGGTTTTAAAAATTTCTGTAAAACACGTTGTGTTAGCTACAAAGGATTCTTATACCTGTTCATTTACTGAATTTCTTCCCTTTTGTACTAAACTTTATTATTTCTCCAATTTCAAGGACTTTAGTACAATTTCCCAAGCTTAATCACTGCAAAGCTTGGGTTGATTTTTTTTAAACTTTTTCAATAGACTAAGTGAAAGTAATATCCGTCTAAAAATGGGGATTCAACAGTACGCATTACTGCGAAAGTTTGCATATTATTAAACACCGCCTTGAAAACTAGTGGTATGTTAACAATAAGATGTCGGAAAATTCGCTATCAGCTATCAGTAGACCAAGACACGCAGGGTTTCCTTCTGATAGCGGAAGGCTGATAGCCAAAGCATCAGTTTATACTTGTCACGACGCTTGTCTACTATTCTTCGCGTGAAATATTTTATTATAATGAATAAAAATGTTTATCATGAGCAAACTACAATTACTCAAAAAACCAGGCACTTTTACCGCAACAAATTATTATAACACTGAACCGGCGCTTGCCAAAGAAATGAAGTCGACGGCTTCATTTGATTTTGATAAATGGGATCTTGATAATCTTACAGATTATATCATCATTAACCATCACAGTTATTTCAAGAAGAACGCTGTTCTCATCTATGACCTCGCACAGGAGGTGGCTAATCAGCATAGTGAAAATCATCCGGAATTATTAAAGCTCACAGAAGTTACCTTTCTCTTTTTTCATGATTTACTGAATCATTTAAGGAAAGAAGAGCAAATATTGATTCCAAACATCAAAAAATTGTGTAGAAAGAGAAATTATATGGAAACAACCAGTTATACAACTTTTGGTTTAATCAGAGATACAGTAGCGGGAATGCAAAAAGAGCATCTGGCAGCCGATAAATACTTAAAACTGTTTCATACTCTTACAGATGACTATAAGTTACCAGCAGATGCTTGCAATTCTTACAAATATCTTTTTAAGAAAATGAAAGAATTTGAAAATGACCTGGTCTTATATATTAATTTGGAGAATAACATCTTATTTCCTAAAGCTATAGCGCTGGATGAACAGCGGCAAAAATAAGAAAGGATATTGTCTACATAATTATATCATTAAACTAATATATCATGGTACAAAGTAAAATAAATCTAATTCAGGAATTCGGTCAAAGTATCTGGCTGGATTTCTTCGACCGGGAGATAATGAATTCAGGTAAGTTGAAAAAAATGATCGAAGAAGACGGCATTAGCGGTGTCACATCTAACCCTTCCATTTTTGAAAAAGCGATTAGTTCAGGCTCAGACTATGATGAGGATATCGCAATTCTTTCGCAGCCGAAAAGAAGTAACGAAGTCGTCTTTTTTCGTTTGGCAATTAAAGATATCAAACGTGCTGCTGATCTTTTCAAAACTGTATATAAAAAAAGTAATGGCGAAGATGGTTTTGTAAGCCTTGAAGTTTCACCTCACCTTGCCCATAACACAGAGGGAACTATAAAACAAGCAAGGGAATTATGGAAAGCTGTTGGCCGCAAGAATGTAATGATCAAAATACCCTCTACAGCAGAAGGCCTGCCCGCTATCAGGAAATGTATCAGTGAAGGCATTAATATTAATATTACCCTTCTGTTCGGTTTACCACGCTACCGCGACGTTGTAGACGCCTATCTTTCTGGACTGGAAGACAGGGTAATGGCAAATGAGCCCATAGATCAGGTTGCCTCTGTAGCCAGTTTCTTTCTCAGTCGGATAGACGCTGTAATTGATCCAAAACTACAAGAAAGCGATCCTGGCAATCTCAAAGGCGAAGTCGCCATTGCTTCAGCTAAAAAAGCGTATGAAATCTACAAAGATATTTTCTCAGGGGAACGCTTTAAAACACTGGAAGCGATGGGCGCAAAACGGCAGCGTGTGTTATGGGCGAGCACCAGTACCAAAGATGCAACGTTCAGTGATGTAAAATACGTGGAGTCATTGATCGGTCCTGAAACAATAAATACTATTACATTGGAAACACTGAACGCTTTCAAGGATCATGGGCAGGCAAAAAACAGTTTGGAAGATAATAGCAGTAAAGCAACAAAAGTTTTAGCAGACCTGAAAGAAAAGGGAATTGATCTTGATGTCATAACTCAAAAGCTGGAAGATGAAGGCATTGATAAATTCAATAGGGCCTATGATAAAATTTTGGATGCCATTAAAACGAAAAAAATAAAACAGTTGGTATGATTAAGCAATTTGAAAAATTAACAATGGAAGAACAGGAACTATTATTCAAAGCTCCTGTTTTGGTATCGGTGCTTGCATCCAGTTCTTTTAAAACAGTAAATAAAATTCAAAAAGCTGACGCTATTAAATTAGCTCATTTGAAAACGTTTACGGCTATCCCTTTATTGATTCCTTACTATACGGAAGTGGAAAAAGATTTTAAAGAACAATTTGAAGAAGTACAAAAACAATATTTTCCATTTGATGAGGTGAAGCGAAATGCTCTTAAAAAGGAAATGGATAGGGTTAATCTTGTAATTGAAAAATTGGAAAAGGAATATGCCATGGCGTTGTATAAAAGCCTTGAAAAATATGCAAGACATGTAAAAAGGGCAACGCACACTGTTTTCGTGGACTTTATTTTCCCGGTTCCTATTCCTGGATTAACCGACTAAAACTCATCAGTATGGAAGTGAGAATTTAATGACTGAACTTTTCAAAGGTCAGAAGGAGATCGTTTAATTGATGCGACAAAGGAACTGAAATGGCCAGGCATACTGCCGATGGCATCTTTTGCATACAGGTATTGGAAAACAAGTGTCAATTAATACAGTCTGGCAGTGGACAAAGGCTATCCTTGTTTGAATGTATACAACATAGCGTGCTGGCTTTAGAAGAGACGATTTTTCAAAAACAAATTAGTAAACAATATTGCTGCATCAGCAATTTAAAAGGAGGATTAAAATGGAATCACAAATCTTATTAATTATTACCGGAGGGGTTTAATTATTCTTCTTTCTTGGTGTAAATATAGTCAGGCCAACCCACAGGGGCCTGATTGAAAGGCTGGGAAAATACATCAAATTTGCCAAACCAGGCTTTCACTGGATTATCCCTTTTATAGATAAGATTTATATAGTAAATATTACTGAACAAATGGTGGATGCCCAACCACAAGAAATTATAACCAATGACAATCTTAATGCCAGCGTTGACGCACAGGTTTATTTCAGGGTAATTGAAACAGAAGAAAATGTGAAGAGTTCTCAATACAATGTAAACAATTACAAATTGCAAATCGTAAACCTGGCTCGCACCACGCTAAGAAACATTATCGGCACACTTACCTTAAGGTCTGCAAATAGCGAACGGGGGAAAATTAATGCCGAACTACACGGCACACCAAGTGCACAAAAAGTTGCAGAGACGGGTCATAAATTGGCAAAGGCGATGAATGCTAAAACTTTTTTGTTGCATGTAATTTCTGAAGCACCTTACTATTCTTCTCTGAACTATTCAACCATTATGGGGTTTGAAGGCTTCATCAACGCGGTTGAGCCAAATAGCACCGAGGAGTTAAAGAGAGTAGCGGAAAATTACCTGGATAAATCAAAACAACATTTAAAGGATGAAACGATTCAGATAATTGTGGGAAATGGTGTTTTCCCGGAAGTTATATTAAACACTGCAAAAGAATTGAACGTCGATATAATTGTTAT
>JBDSBP010000438.1:0-4480 GCA_039921525.1 Chitinophagaceae bacterium
TCACCGGGCTCCCCACCTGCATTTGAAACTGATATGTTCAGATTGGGCACCAGACCCTGCAATCCCTGTTGGGTGTTCGAAATGGGACGGGATTCAATTTCTTTCGCAGTAACGGTGGAAATTGCACCAGTCAAATTCACTTTTTTCTTGGTACCATAACCTATCACTACTACATCATCTAAAGAGTTGGAAGCTGATTGATCCAGGTTAACTACGAGATTGCTGGAATTTGCGCTAACTTTTACAGTTCGCGTTTCATAACCAACAAAAGAAATTAAAAGTGTTAAGGAACTTATACCTGAAGGAGTGTTAATTTCAAATTTACCTCCTTCCTTAGACAAGGCCTTGATTTTACTGTTTTGAACAGAAATTGTAGCTCCATTTAATGGCAAATTAGTTGTAGCATCCTGAACAAATCCTGTTATCTTTTTCTGGGCTATCCCAGTAGCAGAAATCAGGAGAACAATAAAAAGAACAATACCTACTTTGAGTAACTTTAGTTTTCTCATAATCATTTTTTAGCAGTTAATAATTTTTTGGCAGATAATAACTAATCTTGAATATAGTACTTACCAAACATTAAAATTTCGTTGAGCTAATATTCGATAAATACTCGATAAAAATTGTTTAACCTATGGCTCTAGTCTCGCATTCCTTAACTCTTTGTGCCTCTAATAAATGGGATCCGACATCCCCTTCTATAGAGTATTCTTCTAAAAAACTTAAGTGATAAACAATTATGATAGTTTGTTTAAACGAAAGACATCACCCCTTTCATAATATTAAACAGTCAATTATTATTAAGAATAATTTGTTAGATGTTATAAATATTAAAGTATTATTTACCATTTTTAATATATTATTCAAATTTAAAGCGTCCTGTAAGACAATTTTTTCAGTTGATTTTTCGCCAGACACACATGCACTCCAAAAGAAGTGCTAATACAATGCAATTAAAATGATTGAAATCTTAAGAACTACTGATAGTAATCATATTTAGTTATTTAGGTGATAGTACAGGGGAGGGGAGTAAAATGAAATGGCGGCACTGCAATCAAAGAAAAATTATCCGGCAGGATTCGGATGCACATCCTCTGATATGATCTGCGTATAATCCTTTTCTACAGTTATATTATAAAGTTAATGCACTCATACCTGTAATTAAAACAATTGAGGTCTGGCATTAAAAGTCATTATCATTATTGATATTTTTATAACCTGCACATTTAGGAAACTAGCGTCAGCGGGTATTTTATAACTCTAATTACATTCGCTACCTTCTCTTGTCAATACACTATATTCAGGAACTTCGTCCAACGCTTTAGGCATTGACCGGAGTATTCTATTGCGTTTATCCAGCTAGTCTATTGCTTCAATAAATAGCAACGTCTCCGACGTCAGTAAGTGAATAAACTATAAAATGGCGAAAAATCAACTTTTTCCGGCATGGTTCAAGCAATAGCGGTTGATTTAAGCTACCCTTATAAAAAACAATGCACCGGATCCTTCAAAACTTAGTTGCTTATTTAGGCTGTGAATGGATCTGATACCAGCCGTTTTTATAAAGCCCGGCACTTTGTTGTAGTCTGGTGACCAATTCTTAATATCCTGCATCATTTTTCAAAGCCCGGGATGTTTTTAGTTCACATAAAGTTATAGCAGAACATGATAGGATTCATTTCTCCATTAACTTTTTGCAAGCCTTTAATTAAAGTATACGCGAAGCCCCATTGCCGTTTGATACTTCCAAAGGGCTGCTCACAGATGGGCCTGTCTTCGCTTATAATTTTGGTTTTCTTTGATGTTGTTATCATTAGTATCGACGGCATCCTGAAATTCACTTCGCTGGATAATGTGCTTTTCAAGCTTCCATGGATTGCTCACGGAAAGTTCCTTTAATATACCGTCAACAGTTAAACGAAGATAAATTGGCTGAACACCCTATATATAATTTTTGGTTATTTAAGTAGAACAGAATCGTGAAGCTATTTTCTAATATGGCTTGTTCTTGTACTCAGTGTTAAAATTAAATTATTAGTGGTGTGAAGACAAGAGGCTCTTTTAACAAACAGGTTCAGCATCAATAAACAATTATGAGGCATTTATAAGTCTTTTCTAGAAAACAAGAATGACTCATGAATAACACACGGTTTATTTGAGCGTTTTTTTTTAATATTTGTGAATTCATAGAAAAAGAAAAGCCTATAATTTCTATTTCGTGGGTTTTTAACGGTTCTTGGTAGTCTACAAGTAGAAAGGTGATTGATTCAAACCCATACCCACTATCTAAAAATTGGCAAGAAAAAGTCGAATGTCTTACTTAATATATTGATAATTAATAATTAAGGAATCCAGTCCCGGGCACTTTTAAGATTCAACTTCTCCTTACAAGCAAAAGGCGAACGAATTGGTGAACAGTTCAACCTTGTTTTATGGCTATTGATATATCAACCAAACTTCCCATGGACCAGGCAAAAAAGGGGGTTTATCTTGATTGGGCAAACCTTGATAGATACATTGCCGGCTGTATAATCAATTTTGGCATCGAAAGATACAACCTGCCCATTACTTGTAATTAACTTTTACATACACGACGGGAGTTAATCGTTCTGCTTATAGTAATGTAAAAGACCTGGATGATTATCCCAACCCTTCAAAAACCTCCTGACAATCAAGCATCTTGATTCAACCAAAACACTAACATAACGTTCATTGACATAATGGGGAGAAAGGTGAAAACATTTGTCGCAAAAGAAACACTAAAGAAACAAAAAACAACTGTAAAATGTCTTGTGCCTGGTGTTCACCAATTAAGCTGAAGTAATGGTACCCTTAAATTAACCCGCACATTTGCGGTAAATTATTAAGTAGAAGCGTCGGAGCTTCGCCAGGTCATTCCTTCTTTTAAATTTTGAATCTAATTTAATTGACCTCAATGAAATTGTTCATTCGATTTTTTTCAACGTTATTTAATTTTTCAATAATCATCTCACCCCCCGGAGGAATGCAAATAGATTCAAAACTATTTGTAAATTTTAATCTCAACAAATTACCTGCAGAAAGGTGTTAGCAACATTCGATTTAATGTAGCATTAGTCTTTTTCTTGTCGGAGCAATTGCAGCAGTATTAATGTTTAATTGCAACAAAAACTAAAAAAAGATTATTATTTTTCCGTTTGATAAAACGATGGCTGTTTGCTGTGCTTATTTCCCGGAATTAGGTGACTTCCTTTTTCGCCTCTCGGTGCGTAGTTCACTCTATTGCTTTTCTAATACCTCATTACTTAAGTCTTTCATATTCGTTGCAAAACCACTTTCGCAATCATAAAAATTATCCAGCTTTTTAGCGCTTGAAGTTCATCATAACGCTTGGAAGAGAGTGCCATATGTTATTCCCTGGTCATAATTTGTAGATTTGATTAGCTAAATTTACGCATTATTGCTTGCGATCTTAAATGCAATCCCGGAAAATTATTCCCCCTTTCCGATCACATATTTTATCTGAGAGACAGAAACAATGGTACTTAAATACCATTTCCCACTCCACCGATGCCAAATAATTTTACAGGCTAAAAAACTTACTATGCTAAAGACATTTGGCGGGGTCTTCCTCGGGTTTTTTATCGGCTTTATTGCAATGCTATTTATTAATACAGCTAGATTCAGCTCAGTTCAACATTCAGTACCCGCAAGTAAAGCTCCATCTATTATTCCTTCCGCCTTAGAAAATTTTCAACGAATTATCCAATTCAAAACTGTTTCTTATGCTGATCCGCGTTTATTTGACTCCATTCCTTTTCTCCAACTACAACAGTACCTGCAGCAGGCGTACCCGCTTGTTCATCAACAGCTTACCCGGGAACTGATCAGTGACTATACATTGCTGTATCATTGGAAGGGCATGGATACTTCATTGTCTCCGCTGCTGCTGATGGCGCATATGGATGTGGTACCAGTAGAAGAAGCTAACCTTTCCTCCTGGAAAACAGCTCCTTTTGCCGGTACAATCAAAGACAGTTGTATCTGGGGCCGCGGCTCATGGGATAATAAGATCAACCTGGTGAGTATCCTTGAATCAACAGAAAAATTACTCCGGGAGCATATTCAGCCAAAGCGATCAGTCTATTTTTTATTTAGTGTCAGCAAGAAAACGGGTTGTTTTTCAAATGTGAGCTCATCATATTAAATAAATATTTTATATGATGAGCTCACTTTTTCGAGTTTTCTTGGCTGTAATCTTGCCGAACGATTGTTTTTCGTTTTTTCAGGTGCTTTTTTTACTTCTTGGGCATACCAATCCCTTGGCGATTTTTTCTGCGGTTACTTTTAACCGTTAGGCTGCTCTGGCAACCGCCCTTTGCTTCTTTTCAGCTTCCTTCCTTTCCTTTGCAAGCAACGCGTTTCCTAACTGATGAAGGTTATATGCCAGCACACTTAAACCTACACAACGTTTATATCCATGCAGGCCCTTGTCCATGCA
>JBDSBP010000439.1:0-3881 GCA_039921525.1 Chitinophagaceae bacterium
AATATTCGTGGGATATGGGGTTATTTCAAAGCCACTATGAAAGTGTTAAGGAGTTTGTTATTTATAAACCCATTGATGCAGGTATCCATGACGATACATAATGAAATTATTGAAGTAAAAGCAGCAATGGTTGTGATAGCCAATGCCACAAAATACGGCAGCGGTGCAGTTATAAATCTATCGGGCAGTTTAGAAGATGAACTGTTTGAAGTTATTGTAATTAAGAAAATATCCATTCTCGAAATATATAAAATGATGATCTCTCATGCTTCTTTTAATCCGGATAAAACAGTAGTTTT
Source organism: Chitinophagaceae bacterium (assembly GCA_039921525.1). GTDB lineage: Bacteria > Bacteroidota > Bacteroidia > Chitinophagales > Chitinophagaceae > JADCRZ01. The sequence continues at coordinate 300 of JBDSBP010000439.1, forward strand.
TAAAACCAGGTACTTAACAACGCGGTCGGCAAAAAAAGCATACTTTCAGGTGGATGGGGAGTATCTTGGAAAAGTAAATGAAATTGAGGGAATTTTAATACCGGCTGCAATTGAAATAATTGCACCCCTTGCAAAGGGATAAAAGAATTTAATAATGAAAAAAATAATTGGTTTAGTACAAGAAATTTCATCCGAATTTTTGGTGACCACTTTCCTCCTTGCCGCTTCCCTCCTGGTATTTGCTTACATTGCAGATGAAAATGTTGTAGAAAAAAATCATCAATTTGATACTACTGTAATGGCATACGTTAAAGCGAATACTAGCCCATTATTAGTTAAAGCTATGTTGATAATAACTTTTTTTGGTTCGACACCATTTTTATTACCTGCCTATATTTTACTGATAGCATCTCTTATTTTGAAAAATAAAAAGGTAATTGCGATGGATGTTTCTATCATTGCCATCAGCAGTACTTTAGCTATGTTTCTATTGAAGGCTTATTTTAAAAGGCACCGGCCTGATTCAGCCATTGTTAAGACAATTGTTGGTTATAGTTTTCCAAGCGGCCATACCGTTTCTTCTTTTGTTTTTTGCAGCATCCTTGCATACCTTTTATGGAAAACAAATATTTCATCTTTCAAAAAATATATAACTATTATATTTTTACTGTTATGTACAATCGCAATTGGCCTTAGCAGAATAATTTTAATGGTGCATTTTGCTACTGATGTGATTGCCGCTTTTTGTTTCGGCATTGCCTGGGTATTGGCTTCTTTTTGGGCGATAAAGAAAATACGTAAAATATATTCACTCCGTGCAACCACGTGAAAAATACCTGTTAGTTAATTTATGCAAGTGGTGTAAATTTTCGGTAGTAAGATTTCGGATTTTTCCAGGCACTTTATTTAAGATTTACTTTTGCTCATTATCCAGTATCGTTTGATAGCTTTTGGGTATTCGCTGAATAAAAAAATGTGCTCCTGCAAATGTGGAGGCAACAATCACTTCTTCATCTTTTGCTGCCAGTCCTGCCATATCGAATATTTTCCATCACCGAATCTGTAAAGAGATGTGTTTCCTGCAAAACGATTGCAGGGAAGTTGCGTAAACTGTTTCGCTGATCTTTTGTATATCTGTGCCATCAACATGCATAGTAAATATAGTTGCAGTAGAATGTATTTCTTGAGTGTTTTTTTTGACGGAAAAAATAATTTATTCAAGAATCGTTATGTCGCTGCCTGATGTACGGTGCACTTTAAGAAGGCCACCTTTTGACAGGGGAAACCAGTGATACCCCTGTAATCCCAGGCCTGTATTCTCGTTCAATACCTGGTTTCGCATCATGATTTTTGAAGGCTTTTGTTGCAAAAAGACCTGCTCCTCTCCCGAGCGGTCGTTAGCACGATAGTGAAGTATAACCTTGCTCATGGGGACTTCGGCCACATCGGGCACTAAAAATTTATTTTGATGATTTTTGTAATCTGCCTGCTGGATAACAGAAGTGGAAGAAAGAATATGGTCTTCATCCGTGATCGCCAGTTCAGGCAATGCAGCCATAGCTCTGAGATAATGTCTTACGTAATCGCCATATCCATCTGTAAGCCAATTTTCATCCTGTGGATACCTGTTCTTGCCATCTACATCCACCATATAGGTAGCCCAATTTAGCTGACGTACCGCATTTTCTTTTAAAGCAGTGTCGCCGGATAAGGCAACGTACTGCAATTCTGCAGAAGCCTCCCGGGAAGTATGGCTATTACCCGGTGTTTGGTAAGCCGTTTGTTCATTGATAACTATCACCCCATAATTATTCCATTTTTTATTACCGAGCTTCGTATACACCCAATTAAAAATACCTGGTACTTCCTTTTTCCAGTCAGGAAATAAACTAGTATGATTCATCATAAATTGGGCAAAACTGATCGCATTGATCTGTGTGTCACTCCACCCGGAGATATCTTCAAAAAAAGGCCCCCACCGGTTATTTTGTAATGGATACTTTTTCATCCATCCAATAAATTTATCAAAAGCCTTTTTGTAAAGTATACTATCCCCTCTTTTAAGTTTGATTAATTCCAGGAACAATTCCATAGTTCCTGTCCAGTTAGAAGTGTAGTCGCCTAACCTGATATCTTTGGGATTTGTCGAGTTCCGTTGTGTATTATTTAACAGCGGGCTATTTTTCCCCGTAAATGCGTTTACTTTGAAGGGTAACGGAGAATGTTTTTCATCACCATATATGGTTTTCTGAGCAAGTGTATTAGCTATTTCTTCAGCTACAGATAAATATTGGTTGCCAACGACATTCTGATATCCGTTTGTTCCAATCAATTTATATAACATAACGAGTTCCAGTCCAAAAGAACCTGCTTTGTCCGGTTGCAGAAAACCTTTACCTAATACCATATCACCGTCATATTTGCCTGAATATAAAAGCGTATTATATGGAAACGGCAAATTAGGCCACTGGCTGTTGGCAGAAGATAATCCATTGGTAATGGTTTGATCTGCAAGTAATTTCATATTATCTTTCAATCGTTCATCGCCGGTGTACGCATATAATAATCGCCAGGAAGACATAGCCATGGCAAACTGGTCACCGCCAATTCCTCTTGGATCATTAACGCCCGGTTTCCAGACCTGGTGGTTCATGTAATATGGAAGCCCGTTTAGATCAATACGCATGGTATCCCAAAAATGCCATACAGACTGAACAGCATGACTGTATGCTTTCCCTTTTTCCTCACTATACCAGGGAATAATTTTACCCCCCTTATCAGTTTGTATGTTATGGTAAATCAGTTTTTCTGTTTGTGCATGTAACGTTTGTATAAAAAAAACTCCCGCAAATAAATAAGTTGTTTTGATCATCAGGTTGGTAGGTTTTGTTCTTGTGTTATGTTAGCATGTTTTGACATATTGGCTTTCAGCAGTCAGCATTCAGCTATCAGCTAAAAGAATTCTTTAAGCCCAAATTTAATCGATAAATTATTTAATTTCTATGAAAAATCAAGACTCTAAATGGATAAATTGATATTAATACGAGCAAATGTTTATTCAAAAAAATAGGATAAAAGCTGAAAGCTGATAGCCAATGCGTCAAAGCTATAAAATTATAGTGCTTCAGTATTTTCCTTAAGTCCTCCACTGCTTACATAAATATGCTATCATATGATTCTGCCAAAATAACCCAAAAAATAAATTCGTCTGTGCTGTAGTGTACCGATAAGAAACATTATACAAGTGTTAAGTTACGTGTAAAGTGACGGATGAAAGGCTATCAGCCTTTAGCTATCGGGACAAAAGCTTGTCAACATTGATCTGCTGATAGCTGATAGCTGAAGGACGATAACAAATTCTTACACGATTTCATCCTTAAATTAACACTAGTGTCATGTCAAACATAAACTGTCAGTTATTTTGGCTATCAGCTATCAGCAGTCAGCTATCAGGAAAAAAATGCTAAAGTTAGTTTCCTCCTGAAGGCTGATAGCTGAAGGCTGATAGCCAAAGCGTCATTTTAGAGTTGACATAACACTAGTTCAGCGAAGTAAAATATACCGCACCAAACAAATTATTTC
>JBDSBP010000440.1:0-4005 GCA_039921525.1 Chitinophagaceae bacterium
GTGTGCTAGTGTTATGTCAACTCTAAAATGACGCTTTGGCTATCAGCCTTCCCCTATCAGCTATCAGGAGGAAACTAATTCTAACATTGTTTTCCTGATAGGTTACTGCTGAAGGCTGATAGCCAAAGTAACCGACAGTTTATGTTTGACATTACACTAGTGTAAAAGGTTCATATAAAAAAATTATTCAGATTATCTTTATATTAATTATTTTACCGTCGTATCTGCAAACTAACTTAATTACATACTTATGAGAAAAAAGCACCCTATGTTATTTTTCCGGAAAGGAGCATGGATAACCCTGTTCTGTCTTCTAAGCGGAATGGTTCAGGCTCAACAAACCATACGCGGTATTGTCGTGGATGCAAAAGGCGAACCACTGTCAGGCGTAAACGTACTTGTGAAAGGCACCACCCAGGGAAGTACTACAGATGCAACGGGAAAATACGCCATCACAGCAGGCGAGAAAGCAACGCTGCTATTCACTTTTGTAGGATATGGCCCTAAGGAAGCAGTTGTGGGTAAACAACCGGAAATTAATGTAATCCTGACACCGGGAGCAGAGAATATCGCGGAGGTAGTAGTTACGGCTTTGGGTATCAAACGCGATAAAAAATCACTCGGTTATTCAGTGCAGGAGCTAAGCGGAGATGCTGTATCAACTGCAAAGGAAGCCAACATCGCAACAACATTGGCCGGAAAAGTGGCCGGAGTGCAGGTTACGCGTTCTGCCAATGGCGCCGGTGGGTCTTCGCGCGTTATAATCAGGGGAACCAACTCACTGGTAGGAAACAGCCAGCCACTGTACGTTATTGATGGAATTGTAATGAATAACAGCAATCCAAATGCGCCGGGAAGCAGCGGTGGTATTGATTTTGGCGACGGTATATCAAACATCAACCCCGATGATGTAGAGTCAATATCAGTTTTAAAAGGACCCAATGCTGCCGCACTCTACGGGCAACGCGGAAGCAACGGGGTGATATTAATCACCACCAAATCGGGTAAATCGCACAAAGGCATCGGTATAAAATACGGAATCGATTATTCTATGGGTGATGCACTGGTACTTCCTGATTTCCAGGATGAATATGGCCAGGGACTGGATGGAACCTTCACACATTTCAGGGGCACGGACGGTAAAATTTATACCTGGGCCGCAGCTCAGGCCGGCAATATACAGGGAATGCCGAAGACAAGTGGTGGACGCGACCGCTTCACACGTTCAAGCTGGGGAGCTAAAATGACGGGTCAACAATACGAAGACCAGTGGGGAAATGTTCTCAACTTCTCACCGCAACCCAATACGTTCCAGGAGTATTTTAAAAAGGAGTCGCAGTTGATGAATAACCTGAGCCTGGAAGGTGGCAATGAGAATGTAACTTACCGGTTGTCTTATGGCAACACTTATATTAACGGTTATACGCCCAAAAATACGTTGAAGCGAAATAACGTGAACCTGAGCTTGCTCGCAAAAATTACTTCCAAACTGGAACTGGATGTTAAAATAAATTATATAGGGCAGAAAGGGGAAAACCGGCCTACCGTTTCCGACGCGAGTGATAACCCGGCTTATATATTTATCAGTCAGCCACGGAGCATTCCCATGAGTATCCTCGAGAATTCGGCCTATACCCCTAGTGATGTCGCCAAACAGCTTGGTTACGGAACCGTGCCATATGTTGGTTTGGAAAAAACCTACGCTACCAATTCATCTACCGCAAATCCTGCCTGGACAAGAGATCATACGTTCAATTCTGATGACCGGCAGCGCCTGCTTGGCGGAATAAAACTGAGTTATAAATTCACTGACTGGATTCGATTAACGGCCAAGACAGGTACAGATTTCTATACGGACGAGCGCTATCGCTACCGCGAAAAAAATACCTACCAGAGCGCCAACAAAAATGGCGATATCACCGAACAGGTAACCCGCGTGCGTGAAGATAACAGCGATGTACTGCTATCACTTACTCCAGACTTATTGAAGAACTTTTCTTTTGCGTTGAACCTGGGAGCCAACCATCAGAAATTCTATTCACGCACCACGGGTAATACGGGAAACGAATTTATCGTTCCTAATTTATATGCTATTAATAATACGCTTACCAATTCTTACGTATTCGGGCTGTCAGAATCCTCCATTAATTCCGTTTATCTCTCGGGACAGGTTGGTTACAAAGAGTTCGCATTTTTAGATTTTTCTGCCAGGAATGACTGGTCCTCTACCCTCTCGCCGGAAAATAATTCCTTTTTCTACCCGGCTATAAGCGGAAGTTTAATTATTACCGACGCGTTTAAAATTCAAAGCGATGTGCTTCCCTTCCTTAAACTACGTGGATCGGTTGCACAGGCAGGAAGTTCGGGTAATCCATACCAATTAACTGGAACCTATTCATTGGATCAAAATCCACAGGGTGGCATTCCTTTGGCATCTTTTTCTTCCACCATTCCCGATCCAAATCTTAAAAATGAGTTGACCACTTCAATAGAAATTGGTGTGGAAGTCCGATTCTTTAAAAACCGCGCTGGTTTTACATTTGCTTATTATGATGCATCAACAAAGAATCAGATATTGGATGTGCCCCTGCCTACTTCCAGCACCTTTGCTTCCCGACGCATCAACGCCGGTGAAATTCGTAATCACGGGGTAGAATTAAGCTTGAATGGAACACCCATAAAAACAACATCAGGTTTCAGATGGGATATAACTTTTAATTATTCCAGGAACCAAAATGAAGTGGTTGCCCTGGCTGACGGGGTAGATACTTACGTGCTGGGTGCTGACCGTGGAGTAAATATAGTGGCCGAACCGGGAAAACCATTTGGAACGATCGTAGGAAACGGCTTCCAATGGCTTCGTGATGCCAACGGCAACCACCTCATCGATCCTGCAACCGGTCTTCCTTTAAAGTCAAATGGCAAGATCCTATATGATATGGGAAACGCACTTCCTGACTGGATCGGCGGAATCAATAACAGTTTCCGGTATAAGTCTGTTTCACTTTCCGGCCTGGTAGATATAAGCCAGGGAGGTAATATCTATTCACAAAGCCTGCGGGAAGAACTGGTTTATGGCACCATTAAAAAAACATTACCCGGCCGTGATGGTAGGTTCATTGCAGAAGGTGTGGAAGCTATAAAAGCTGCTAACGGCACCTGGACAAGTACCGGGAAAGCTAATACAAAACAGGTAACGGCACAAAATTACTGGAACGTAGTGGCACCTGATAAAGACAATGTCGTGCCGGAAGAATTGATGAATGATGCCAGTTATATAATATTCCGCGAACTAACTCTGAGCTACCAGTTACCAACAAACGTAGTTAGCCGTACGCCGTTTAAAGGAATCAGTGCCGGCATTTATGGCCGTAACCTGTTTTACCTGAAAAGAAAAACCGAAGGTTTCGCGCCGGAAGCATCTGCATTCAACGTAAACAACTCTTCACTTGGTCTTGAATCAACAGCTCTACCTTTGCTGCGTTACTTTGGCGCAAGTTTGAACGTGGAGTTTTAATTATACTAACAGAAATTATTTATAGACATGAAAAATTTATTTAAATCAATCTTACTCGTGGGCACCGTGTGTTGCTTTGCGGCCTGCACGAAAGACTTTGAGAAATTGAATACGCCTCCTACTTCCGTTACAACTATCGATCCCGGGCTTATATTAAGCAAAGTGCAAAAAGATGAAGCGTTTGCAGAAGGATATGAATACCCGAATAATCAATATGGTTCCTGGGTACAACAATGGGCCGGCGGTGTTCTGATTTCCAGTTCACGTTACATTGAACAAGCTGATAACAGCGCCTGGGATGCGCATTATGCGTTGATCAGGAACATAAGCCAGATACGTAATGAAATTTTAAAAGGTCTTGAAACGGATCCTTTGGGCAGAACAAAACTTGCTATCGCAAAGATCGTTGAGATATCTGTATGGCAGCGGCTCACAGATATGTTTGGAGATGTTCCTTATTCGCAGACAGCCTTAGGGAGTGCGGATGT
>JBDSBP010000441.1:0-3872 GCA_039921525.1 Chitinophagaceae bacterium
CTGCACGCAGGTCAGTCGGTTCGCTTGACTTCCTCACTTACAATCTTTACTTTGAAGAGTCTTCCATCTTTTGTACAGCATCAGATCCCATCGTCTCAATATCGGGATCTGTTCAAGACACACACGTTGTAGCATTGGCGATGGCAGGGGATTTGAGAAACGTCTGACCACAACCGCTGCTGATTGAAAAACTTTTGATGAAGATAAAAACTTAAAGCTAGATTCCTGACTTCAAGCCGGAACATAAGCTGATAGCGGACTACAGCCGATGCTTGCAACGTCTAGCCCTGCTATTGCCAATGCAATGTTACAGGCCGTGTTATACTCATTCGCTCTAAAGCTTTCTAAAGATGTAAAGGGTTTTAAAAATTTTTACGTCCTATTGCTGCAAACTGAAAGCGACAAACAACTTTTGAAAAAGGTTAATAATTCATTAAGGAACTACATTTAAAGAAAAGTCAAGTCTACCGTTAAAAAACAAGCTAATGTTTCTAAAATCGACCCGCATCATGCAAATGAAAGCTAACAAGAAAATTATATCAGATAAAATTGGCACTAATTTTTTAGTATCAAAATATTTATAAGGATAATTTGTTTTTTAAAAGCTACAAAGTAGTACCTTACCCCAATCCCTTTCTTCTCCTCATCAAAATTCATCGCATGCAACGCCGTTCATTCCTCATGATTTCACTTTTGGCTGCCCCTGTGCTTATGCTAGCAAAACCACCGAAAAAGAAACGGCCTGATAAAGGCATTAAGGTTGACGCTGGTAAGGATCGCTTCAATAGCCCTATTATGCATGGGCTTGATTTGAAACTCTCTGGTAAAGATACCGATGGTGACCTCTGTATTTTTGAATCAACAGCTCCTAAAAAAAGTGGTTCTCCAATGCATATTCATCATCACCAGGATGAGTGGTTTTATGTTTTTGAAGGCGAAATGATAATCAAGGTCGGTAATGATACTTTCCATATGAAGCCGGGTGATTCGGTTTTCGCTCCACGAGGAGTACCGCACGCAGATTATATAGTGAGTGACGGTACAAGAAGGTTATCTCTTTTTCAGCCGGCCGGAAGTATAGAAGGTTTTTTTGGTAAATTAAGCAAGATGAAAACTTTTCCTGCCAGCAGAAAGTTAAAGAAGCTTTATCATGAATTCGGAATGGATATAATTGGCCCACCGCTGGTTGTATAGTAAGGTCAGATTTCAACTTTGTTTATATCATCTACAATTCTCTTTCATATTCATTACAAAAATTTAATTATCAATCGACATGAAACGGAAATCCTTTATTTTATCCACCTTAGCGGCAGTATCGTTGCCCGCTTTGCCTTCTCTTGCAGGTATTTCTGACAGACCAAAAAAAGGATTTAAAGTGGAAGCGGGTAAATCTCGCTTTAACGATAGCATAACTACAGATCCGGGTAACCCGGGTGGCGTCCATGACGGTAAAGTTTCAGGCAAGGACACGGAAGGTGACCTGTACATTTTTGAAGCCTCTAGAAAAACCAAAGGTGGTCCCGATCGTCACCGTCATGCTGCATCTGATGAATGGTTTTATATTCTGGAAGGCGAATATGTTTTTAAAGCAGGCGATGAAGAATTACATCTGAAAGCGGGTGATTCAATCTTTGTTCCTCGTACAATTTATCATCAATTTGCTTTGGTCAGCGAGGAGCCAGGAAAAATGATAGGTATTATCCAGCCGGTTGGCAGGATGGAAACTTTCTTTCATGAAAGAAGTAAAACATAAACTTATTGGTACACCATTCTTTTAATAGCGTTTCAAGTAATCTTAGTACTAAAAAAACTATGTCCAATCACCCATTTTTATACAACGCTGAGACAGCTTCAACATGGCTGGTAACGGTACGGCTTTGGGAAGGTGGGGAGTTTCATGTTCCGTCCGCCCGTAACTGCAGCTAAATTTATAATTAAAAGTTCATTGTTTATTCTACTGCCCGGTGTTATTGGTCAGCCGAACCGAAGCCGGGATTTGTAAAAAGTTCATTGTACTTCCGTCGGCCCCACTTGCCCAAAGCAGCCTGTTGGCTGTAGTGCTTTTTGGCAAGCTAAGTTATTTTAATGTAAGTGTGTCAGTATTCCACATTTCGTGAGTGGATTTCCATTTCCGTCTGGACCACGTTTTAGTATCTCTGTGTATTTACCTCTTTCCACTACAATTTTTCCATCAGGCATTTTCATCTTCATTTGTAATCGTCCAATTTCATAGCCCAAGTCTCCATTACTACCTGTTTCTGTTGTAGCAACTTCTGCTTCAAATGCTCCTGCTGCAATTGCTCCCTCTCAATACTTTTGAATGTTTGCTCGTCCTTTAACAGGTGCTTCATTGAGTGGAAGAATAGTTGCGACCTCCGTGTAACAGTTTGCTGCTGCAACTGCGTCTTTTGCATTCAGCGCTTTCACAAAATTTCTGTTCATCTGTTAAAGTTCTTCTGCTGGCGCTGGTTTTAAGTTGTCGGCATTTGATTTGTCAGAAGTAGTACAACCAATAAATAAAAGGGAGGCAAGCAATCCGATTGTTGTGAGTGATGATAACTTGTTCAAAACATTAGTTTTGTTTATTGCCTACTCTATTCGTTTTCAGCTTACCCCGTTACTTATTGTCAACTCATTTGAGTTATCACTTTCATTCGAACCGCATTATCCAACAATTTATATAAGCTATCACACGCAACTTAAAAATAAGTATTTCATTATAAATGGTGGAGTTTATAATAAACGGAAGTGATAGGAAATATCAGTTATGGGAACGAAATGCTTTAAGTATTTCTTTAAGGAATCAATTTGTATTTAAACAGAAGCTTGATTATATACATACTGACCCCGTAGTTGCAGGCTTGCGTCGTTACCAGGAAGATTATAGATATTCTTCTGCCGCATTTTACGAAAAGAGAAAAGGTGAATGGGATTTTCTAACACACTACATGTATTGAGCCGGTTTGTTGGTGAAGAACACCAACAAACCGGCGGAAACTAAAACAGGTGCTAACACGATTGACTTGCAAATGATATCGTTCTAATGCAGACTTGCAGACTGTCGTCTAATCTACGCGTTTCAAGCGACGGTAAAGTTCTGCTTCCCGAATCTTTTTGATCAGCACACTCGCCCTCTTGTCGGATTCCATATACATCTTGTCTTCGTGGATTTTCTTGTAGGCTTCAGCACTTGGCCAAACACCCTCTAAGAAATAGCGGAATTTTTCTGAACCTTCACCTTCGACTTTGTAGAGAAAATACCCTGCGTCTTTATAGCCTAAACGGTTGATGGTGGTGTTCATTTCTTTAAGTACTGCTGAGAGTTCTGCTTCCGTTACGCCTTGCGGCATATCAAAAAGATGAATGCTCTTCAGCTGAGCAGTTGAAGAATTTTGCGCTTGCACCTGTACCAACGTTCCGAAGCCAAATAACAAGCAGAATACTACGGCTAAAAGAAAATTCCTTTTCATTGCTTTTATCTTTTTATGCCTACTCTAAATCGGTTTTCGGCTTTCCCGTTTTTTATTATAAACTGATTTAAGTTATCACTTTTATTCGGACCGCATTACAGCCAACGATTACGACTTTGTGCTGGTGGGGAATTATATTCAGTCTGCCTATAGCCGATGCTTATTTATAATTATAGTTCAATGTTTATTCCCACTGCCTAGATTAATTCGTCAGATGAAACTTAGGTCGGGATTTGCCCTTAGCTGATTGATACATCAATCAGCCCCACTGGCACAAAGCCGCCCGTTAGCGGCTGTGCTTTTTCGTTGCTAAATAAGTTCGCCTTCAATGATACTAAATGGAGATTTGGTTGGATAAATATTCGTTAAATTAAAACCAGCTGTTTTCATTAAACTTTGAAA
>JBDSBP010000442.1:0-16278 GCA_039921525.1 Chitinophagaceae bacterium
TTATTGCTGCCAGCGACTTCCTGGATGCACCTAATAAATACATCACAGGATATACTGAAAAAAGAAAGATAGTAATGAATGGCAAAACCACCGGCAAGGATACTTTGATAGGAGTGGATGCTGTTGCAACCTGGACACCCGGTGACGTGAATGTTGCCAATAAAAAAGGTGGACTGGTAACGATTGCCAATACAAAACAGTACGCTGCGCAAATGCCGAATCAAACCATCGCCGTTAAAAAATGGGCCAATGATCACCGTACCGACATAGAAAACATGATCATCGCCCTGGCACAGGCAGGCGACCAGGTTCGTTCTTTTAACGAAGCAAAAAGATTTGCTGCCGAAGTAAGTGCCAACGTTTACCAGGAACAAAATGCTGACTACTGGTTGAAATATTACAATGGCGTGGAAGAAAAAGACATCCAGGGTATGAAAGTGAATTTAGGTGGCAGCACCGTGTTCAATCTTTCTGATATGGCAAACACGTTTGGATTGGGTGATGATAAAATAGACCGGTACAAAGCTGTGTATAATACTTTTGGTAACCTGATGGTTAAAATGTACCCGGAATTGATGCCAAGCTTTATGCCTTATGAAAAAGCCGTGGATAAATCATTCCTCTTCAGTGTCATTTCCAATCACCCTGAATTGTTGGTGGGAAGAGCCATTGAAACAAAATATGCCAGTGAAATCACCACGGAGATTTCTTCAAAATCATACAGCATTGAATTTGGTAAAGGATCTGCTGACATACAACCCTCTTCTTACAGGTTGCTGGATGAGATCTTTGAATCTGCTGTTGTAGCAGAAGGTTTGAAACTCGGTGTTTACGGGCATACAGACAACAGTGGTTCTGATGTGGTTAACATACCCCTCTCTGATAAAAGGGCACAGGCAGTAAAAAATTACCTGGTGAAGAAAGGATTGGTAGAAGCCCGGTTAGAAGCAAAGGGCTATGGATCGGTTAAACCTGTTGCTGATAATACTACTGAAGCCGGCCGCATCAGAAACCGTCGTGTAGAAATAGTACTTGGTGAATAGAACAAAATAATGGTTAATGGTTAATGGTTAATGGTTAATGGTTAATGGTTAATGGTTAATGGTTATTATGAGTAGAGAATGTAATTACATAATTAACAAGTGTGAATAAGATTATCATTAACCACTAACCATTAATAATTAACCATTGATAATTTGCCATTATAAAACTCAACTAACATGAAAAAAATATTTAGCCCCTTCGGAAAAATCAGCGGGCACACGTTTACTATCATGATCATGGGACAAGTAGTGCTGGCCTTGATTTTATGGCATTGGAGTTCTAACGGATTAATTCCGCAGCCCTTAAAAGTAGCGGGTGCATTTATACATCTTCTGTCAACAAAATTATTTATGGATAACCTGTTGATGAGTATTATGCTAACCATGCAGGCAATGCTTTATAGTATGGTAATAACATTGTTCTTTACTTATTTATCCGTGATTCCTTTTTTTAAAAGCATCGCTTTGTTTTTAGTAAAATGCAGGTATTTAACTCTCACTGGTTTAATCTTCATTTTTACCTTGCTAACAAAAGATGGTGGCCAGCTTAAGTTATCGCTGTTGGTATTTGGGATGGTTCCGTTTTTTGTTACTTCGTTCCTTTCGGTATTAATGAATACAGACAGACAGCAATATGAGTTATGTAAAACATTAGGTTATAACAACTGGCAGACTTTATATGAAGTGATCATAGTTGGCAAAGCAGACCAGGTTTTGGAAATACTGCGACAAAACTTCGCCATCTCCTGGCTGATGATAACATTAGTAGAAGGTTTAAATATGAGCGAAGGGGGCATTGGCGCATTGATCATCAAGTATAACAAGTACAATGATCTCACAAATGTGCTGGCTTTGCAACTGGTTATTTTTTTAATCGGTCTTGGATTCGATTATCTATTGGGGATAATGCGGAAGTGGTTGTTTCCATACACTAACATTTCAAATTAAATACGATGACAATTCATACAAAAGCAGAAGTAATTTTAACCGCGGAAAATATAAACCTGTCATTTGGGAACAGGGTTATTTTAAGAGATATTAACTTCTGTATTAAAGATATTATTCGTCCCGGTTTTGCACAGGGACAGGTAGTTTCCCTAATTGGGAAAAGCGGAATTGGTAAAACGCAATTGTTTAAAGTATTATCGGGATTGCAACAACCCACCTCCGGTAAAATAACCATCAACAATAACCGAACAATTCATGCCGGAGATATGGGCGTTATTTTCCAGAATTATTACCTGTTTGAATGGAGAACCATTAAGACCTCGCTAATGCTTGCTGCCAGGCAGAATAAGGCTTTAAAAGGTACGGAGAAAGAAACGGTGGAGAAGTATTTAACGGACTTTGGCCTGAAACCTATAGCTAATTATTATCCACAGCAATTATCAGGTGGCCAGAAACAGCGTGTAAGCATCATCCAGCAATTACTAAAAGGCTCTGATTTCCTGTTGCTGGATGAACCTTTCTCCGGCCTGGATGTATGTGTGCTGGACAGGGTGGTAAACCTTTTATTGCAGGTTTCGTTGTCGGATGAGTTAAAAACCCTTATCATTGTCTCCCATGATATCGCTACGGCTTTGGCAATTTCCGATACCGTGTTCATATTAGGAGAGGAGGCTGGTACACAGGGTGCCACCATAAAAAAGGAAATTGACCTGATAGAAAGAGATTTAGCCTGGCAAAAAGATATTAAAACGAATAAAGTCTTCCTGGAGACTATTGAGGAAATAAAGGAATCTTTGTGAGTGGAGGCTGGCTATCAGCTGTCAGCTGTCAGCTGAGGTGCATAACGCATCATTTCACTAGTTTTTTATACATTCACATAAAGATTGAAGAAATGAAGAAGTTTAATTTATTAGAGTGATTGTCGGGGAAACAAAGCTGATAGCTGATACCTGAAAGTTGATAGCCGATGATCAAGATTTTGCAGTCAATAATAACCTAATTTTAAAACTAAAAAACATGAGTTTCCTGAAGAATATAATGAGTCCTTTCCTGGAATTTAAGGAAGAAGAAAATAAACCTGTTTCAAAAGAAGGAAGCCTTCAAAATAAGAGAATTACAAACCTTGAAACAAGTAGTGAGCCGGGTAAGTCCGACATCTCATCCTCAACAACATCTTCCCGATCAACCGGATCTTCCGGCTCAGGAACGATGGGAGACTACCAGAAATATTTTGAAGACCTGATAGAAGAGGCGAATGCGAAGAACCCAATTTTCCAGGGAACGGATTTCAAGGAATTTATTGATAGTAAAATTGATGTGGAAGCTATTGCTGATGAAGCAACCCGTTATAAAACTGCTTTTAATGTATTGAAAAGAACAGGGCTCACAAAAGAAAAGCTGGTTTCAACGGGTCACGAATACATCCATATCATTGAACGCGATCTGCAGGGTTTCGTGAATGCTTATGCGCAACAATACAAAAAAGACGTTGAACAAAAAGAGTTGTTGTTACAAAAAAAGGCCGAGGAATTGCAGGCGATAAATGAAAAAATAAAGTCCCTGAACCAGGAAATAAAAGATATGTCCTCAGATATCACCCAAAGCAAAGAGAAACTCAACAACAATAAAGAATCTTTTGTTATGGCAGGGGACAATAAAAAAAAAGAAATCGAAATAGAACTACAAAAAATTGATCAATACTTTTAGATAGAATAATTAATAATTTAAAAAATAAACATACAATGGCAAACGATTTAATAAAGACAAATTTTGAAGTGCCCAAATGGGATGCAAAAAAAACCTGGGGAACTATAATGACGTTCATTATCCTTGGTGGTTTGTTGATTCTATTCTACATATATATACTTCCTTTTTTATTATCGGTAGTTTGGGGCACCGTGCAACTGGTTATCGGTATAGCCGTAGCCATTGTACTACTGATGATACTTACTAATCCAAAGTTCTGGAGGGGTATTCGTTATTTTTCAGAAGCAGTTGCGCAGGGAACGCTGGGATGGGCTATCGAAATGAATCCCTGGAATATTTTGAATCTCCAAATAGAAGAGGCCGAGAAAGACCGTGACCAGTTAAGGATTCATGGTGAAAAATTAAAAGCGCAGGAATCGTCTCTACAACTTCAACTGGAAGAAAACGAACGTAATTTAAGACAGGCTCAGGAAGAGGTGAAAATATGCCAGGCAAGGCTTCAAAAAACGCCGGATGATTTTGACACACAGTTGGCTCTCGAAACCTCGGCCACGAATTTCAATAATGCGAAAGATTTTATTGACGGTGTTAAGCCGGTGGCCAATGACGTAAAAAACCTGGTGATATTTGCTGATAAAGCCTACCGTAAATCAGGTGTGGCCTTACTTAATTCAAAAAACACTATTAAGATTCAGAAAGCAAAATATGATGCGGTTACCACTGCCTCTGCCACTATGGGCAAGGCTATGAAGGCATTTACCGGTAATACAGACCTAAACAGTGATGCAGATGTAGCTATACAGAAGATAAGGCAGGATGTGGCTCAGAAGATCGGTGGCATAAAATCGGCCATCCAGATTACTTCGCAGGCTATGAATGCCCAGGATCTGAAAGATGCGGCCAAAGTTTCTATTGCTGCACATACGGCTATTCAACTGGATGTAGATAATACATTCAATTATTCAGATTCAGTACAAACATCTGCTGCGAAGATAGATAATGATAAAGATGGCGGTAAAAATAAATACCTCGACTATCTTAAAAAATAACCAGCGAATAAACCATTTGAATTAAGAAACGTTTCAATCATAAAAACACAACCAAATGAGAATTAAGCCCATTGGAAAAATAGTCTTGTTCCTGGCGATTGGTATCATTGCTTTTTTCCTGATCAGGCGTTACATGCCGGCCAGTAAATCTGACGAAACTACGATTGTAAATTCAACCTCGGATTCTTCCGCTTCCATAAGCAAAACTGAACCGGCAGCCAAAAACGAGCCCGGTGAGCGTACAGCTAAACCGGAGACCCGCTCCTTTAATTACACACCGGAAAAACCTGTAAATGGCGTGCTTAAAGGCGTAGTAGAAGTAGGTGCCTCGGGGTTTAATTCGTTTGTTATTAATATGGACAAGGGAAAACGCTGGGAAATTGTTTCAAAAGATTTTGGCGAATCACTGGCATATGAAGGCCTCATAAGCACCGATGATATCCGGGCAGGACTTAAGAAATACCTGGTGGGAATGTTCCAGAAAGGGGTTGATAAGAGCAATATGCATTTCGTGATTTCATCCGGTGCGCAGAAAGTTCCGAAAACAGCTGTCATTGCTGCCGAGCTGAAGAAGATTGGTTACGTGGTGAACCAGGTCACTTCCGACCAGGAAGGAAAATTTGCCTTGAAAGCCACCATACCTCCTTCTTTTGTTGAAAGCTCTTTCATGACTGATATCGGGTCAGGTAATACTAAAATATCCTGGAATGATGGTGGCAGCCTTAAAGCCCTCGAAGCTCCTGGTGCAAAGTATTATGAAGGGGGAAAATCAGATGATGCTATTTATAACGAAGTGAAAGGTGTTGCAACAAAAATACCTGAATCTAAAAGAAATGTATGTTTTATAATAGGAGGCGTTCCTTTTACCCTGGCAAAACCAATACGGCAGGGAGAAGAAAGATATACCGTATTGAACGCACCGGATACTTATAAATCTACAGATAAGAAAATGGCTTCCGGGTTAAATATTTATAAGGCATTGATCGATGCAACCAAATGCGACACGTTTGTCTTTGACTGGGATGCTAATTTTACTATTGGGTTTTTGTTGAGTTTACCTTGACAGGTATGAGGTATGCGGTTTGGGGTATGAGGTTTGGGGTATGAGGTGTGAGGTGTGAGGTATGAGGTATGAGGTATGAGGTATGAGGTTAGCGCATTAACAGGTTATAAGAATTTAAGTGGCCTTTCCAGAGTTCGCACGCACAAAATTTAAATTTTAAAACTTTCAACTCATACCTCAAACCTCAAACCTCATATCTCAATGGATGGTTCTTTCCATCATTATTATAGTTACTATGTTCGTAACCGTTAGAACAGGTAAACTAACTTTAACGGCGGCTTTAACGGGCGGATTTATCGGAATATTTATTTTTAAAGGTGCAGATTTCACCGGGATAGCTATGATGGCTATCTTTTTTATTTTAGGAACGTTAGCTACTGCATGGAAGGCCGCCACAAAAGCCGGTTTAGGAGTAGCTGAGGATAATAGCGAAAGGCGTACCGCCGGTCAGGTGTTAGCTAATGCCGGTGTTGCGGGAATAGTGGGAGCTTACATTTGGTTTCTCCCTGAACAGCCATTAATTCCCCGCTTAATGATGGCGGCTTCCTTTTCTGCTGCTACAGCAGATACCTTATCTTCTGAACTTGGCAACGTCTATGGTAGCCGGTACTATAATATTATAAGTCTTAAAAAAGATCAGCGGGGATTGAATGGCGTGATAAGCGTAGAAGGTACCCTGTTCGGCATTGTTGGGAGTATTATAATCGCAGCTGTATATTCTATAGGTTTTGGTTGGAACATTAATTTCCTTTGGATAGTGATAGCCGGCACTATTGGTAACCTCGCAGATTCCATACTCGGGGCAACGCTAGAGCGTAAACGCTATCTTAATAATAATGCTGTTAATTTTTTGAATACGTTGATTGGGGCGGTGGCGGCTGCAATGCTGGGGTTATTTTGACAACGATTGTGAGGTATTGAGCTTAGAGGAGAGATTGTGCATAGAGGATTCTCCTCCTTGAATAAGGCTACCGTTAGAACACATTTTCATATTAAGTGAGGAAAAGTTCATTGAAGACTTTACTATTATGCAACTCAATTTTTTTGTCATTTCAGCGAAGCGCGTCAACCTTCCCGAATAAAAACAACTTGCGCGCTTCCCCTGAAATCTCTACAATGCATGCTGTCTCCATCTTAGAGATTTCAGCTCAAAGCGCCGTAATATGCATTTATTCGGAAGTTCCTGTGGCGCTTTGGCTGAAATGACAGGGAAAATATTAAAACCTTGTGTTCCTAACGGTAGCCCCGAATAAGGAGAAAAACCTCCTAAGCACAATCTCTCTCCATAAGATTGCAAATGTCACTTTCCCTCTGTTTTCTCCAGCGCAATTCTTGTAGACAAATAATCATACACCGCTTCCAGGTAATTAGACTGTGCGGTAGTCAGCGACAATTCGGCATCTGTAAGTTCAAGCCGGGAAGCCACTCCTTTCGCATACCGATACTGTGTAATATCGTAACTTAATTGGGCTGTTTCTTTTACCATTATACTTGTATGGATCCGTGCCACACTTTCATGCAGGTTTGCCACCACCTGTTTCACTTCCGTTTTCAATAATTCATACGCATTATCTTTCTGTAACAGCGACTGCTGCCTGGTTATTTTTGCCTGCTGAATCTTTGCAGCATTCCTGTTACCATTAAAAACAGGGATATTCACTTGCAACCCTACAAAAGGCGTAGAGGGATAGAAGGCATTAAAATAATTAAAATTGCTTGTCTGCGTTTGAACCAGGTATTGAGCCACCAGGTCAACAGTTGGTTTTGTATATGCGGTAACCGTTTTAATTTGTGTTTCATCAATCTCTGCCTGCAGGGAGAGTGACTGCAGGTCAGTTCTTTGGCTTTTAGCTACTTCATACACATCATCTGTGGCTGGCACCGGTGGTACATCAGGTAAAGAAAGGGAATCGGTAAGCTCAATATTTTGGATGCTATCGATCCCTACAAGTGTTTTTAATTGCTGTTTACCTATTTCAACCGCGTAGGCTAATTTCAGCAACCCGGGTTCAAGATTTTTTACAGAGGTATAAGCCCGCAACGTATCTACACGCAAAGCCCGGCCTTGTGCCAGTAAGGATCTGGCATCCCGCAACGCTTTTTTATTTCTTAAAAGACTTTCGTTTTGCAGTTTAATTCGTTCTCTTAAAACAAGCACCTGTAAATAGGTTTGTTTAATGATGGATGATAGTTCCACCTCTTTTGCCGTTAGTATCAACCCGCCCTGGCGTTCTTGCAGTTCAGACTGGATCCTTGCGGGTTTAATGCCTTCATTATAAACCGGTTGTACCAGGTTCACTGCTGCTGAGCCCAGGTCATTTCCGCCAAATCGCCCATAAGGTATTTTGGATTCGTTACCCGTACTGCCTAATCCGAAAAACACGGGTGAATTGAAATAATGATTTACCTGTAATCCTGCACTTACAGTGGGGAGCGACATGCTTTTGGAAATACGCGTTTGTTGCTGGGCGTTATTAACATCGAAACGGGCGGCTTTTATCTCACGGTTATGGAGCAGCGCCAGGGATACAGCGTCGTTCATTGATAGTGCTTGCTGTGCAGATACTGCATAAGAAACTAAACAGAGTATAATAAACCCCAGGATTGTATAAATAAGATGTTTGAGACTGGTCATGATTTGTAATTTTTAATGTAATTGTTCGATATGCTGGCGAGGTTTAGTTAACCTCTCCAGCTCTTGTGGGCTATTGAATAGCAGGCTGTGGTAGATGTTGCGGTACCTCAGCCCTTGCTTCTTCTTTCACCCGGTGTGGCCTGGAGAAGTATGAATAAACAGATGGAATTACATATAGCGTTAAAACACCGGCAAACAGTAAGCCCCCCACTACCACAATTCCCAAAGAAGTTCTACTGCCTGATGAAGTGCCTAATGATAAGGCGATAGGTAAAGAACCGAAGATCATGGCCAGTGTGGTCATCAATATTGGCCGGAAACGCGAGATGGCTGCTGATAAAACTGCATCTGGCACACTCATTCCTTTTTCTTTACGCTGGTTGGCAAATTCAACAATCAGTATCCCGTTTTTCGTTATCAGACCTATTAGCATGATAATACCGATCTGGCTGAAGATATTAACAGACTGGTTTGTGATCCATAAACTGAGTAGTGCGCCGGTCACCGCCATGGGAACCGTTAATAGTATTATGAAGGGATCTACCAGGCTTTCGAACTGTGCCGCCAGTACCAGGTAAATGAGGATGATGGCGAAAATGAACGCGAATATTAAGCTGGAACTGCTTTCAGCAAAGTCGCGGCTCTGTCCGGCCAATGAAGTGCGGAATCCCTTTGGCAATACTTTTTCGGAGATAGTACTTATCTCTTTGATGGCTTCGCCAAGACTTACACCAGGCGCAGGAGTTGCAGAGATAGTGGCACTGTACGATTGATTATACCGATAGATGGCAGGCGGACTCACCGATTCTTTTTTATTAACGAGGTTATCCAGCGAAACCATTTCGCCACTGCCGGATTTCAAGAACAGTGAATTCAGATCTGACGGTGCTGAACGTTCGTCCCTGTTCAGTTGCCCGATCACTTCATATTGCCGGTCATTATAAATGAAGTAACCATACCTTCTCCCGCTTAGTGCGAGCTGAAGAGTTCTTCCAATTTCCTGTGTGCTGATGCCCAACTGTGCAGCGTGCTGCCGGTCAATCGTGATGCCCAATTCAGGACGGTTGATCTTGAAATCAGGGTCCTGGAAGCTGAGTTTTTTACTTTCATAAACCTTACCCATAAGCGCCGGCATTATGTTCTCCAGGCTTTTCAGATCCGGTGCCTGTACTACGTATTGCAGTGGTTGAGAACTGGAGAAGCCACCGATGGTTGGTATCTGTATGGGTATAATAATTACATTCCTGAACCGTTGCGAAGCCGCTACCAGTTTTTGATAGATATCTGCCTGGCTTAGTTTGCTTTTACGGTCCCTGGGTTCTTTCAGGAATATCCATTGAAAGCCACCATTCACTGGTTGAACCAACGTGCCGGACGAAGCAGCCACTGCGGCATAGGTCCTGTTTTCATTAAGGTCAGGAATAGAATCGGACACGTAGGTGGCGATCTCCTTCATGGTTTGTTCCATGTTTTCATAGGACGTACCCTCCGGGGCAACTACCGCCAATCCAATCATGGAGCGATCTTCCAAAGGCGCCAACTCAGAAGGCAGGGAAGGTGCAAGGAAATAGGCAACAACAACTGAGAACCCTAATAAGACAAATCCCAACCATCTAACTTTAAAAAATGCACGCAGCGATTTTTCGTAAGCCTTGTTTAATCCTTCAAACCAGGGTTCCGTACTGCGATATAACCAGCCACGGGAGCTGCCTGATTTCAGCAGGTAAGCACTCATCATAGGTGTTAGAGTCAACGCCACAAAAGCGGATATCAACACGGAACCAGATACCACTATGGCAAACTCTTTGAATAATCTGCCGGTGATACCGCCCAGGAACAAGATGGGAAGAAATACAGCCGCTAATGTTATCGTTGTGGAAACAACGGCAAAATAAATCTCATTCGATCCCTTCCTGGCCGCCTGTATCGGCGTCATTCCCTGCTCTACCTTTTTATAAATATTTTCCAGCACTACGATGGCATCATCCACCACGAGCCCTATGGCTAATACCAATCCTAACAATGTAAGCACATTGATAGAGAAATTACCGAGGTACATGATAAAGAATGCCGATATGATGGAGACGGGAATGGCCACTAACGGGATGATGGTGCTGCGCCAGTTGCGGAGGAATATAAAGATGATCATCGCTACCAGGCCGAAAGCCAGCAGCAAAGTTTCTTCTACTTCGGATAATGAGTTACGAACCGGCACGGTAAAATCTTTACCGAGTGAGATCACGTATTCCTTTGGGGCTGTTTTAACAATATCCTCAAACCTCTTTTTAAATTCGTCCACAATTGCCAGCGAGTTAGCACCCCGTTGTGGCTGAACGCCTGTTCCTACACCATAACGGGCCGTTTTTCCTTCGGCTACAATCATAGCAGTTCTTTCATTTTGTGATGACATGATAGCCGTGCCTACATCTTTAAACCGAACGATGGCGCCATCTTTCTGGCTAAGGATCATATTATTGAAGTCGTCTTCACTTACCAGTCTTCCCTGCGTACGCAATGTAACTTCTGTATTTTGTCCTTCAATATTACCACTTGGCAGATCCACGTTTTCTTTCTGCAAAGCTTCCTGGACATGTGATGGCGTGAGATGATAAGATGCCAGTTTTAGGGGGTCCATCCTTAAACGCATGGCTCGTTTCTTTCCTGCATATGTATCCACCAACCGCACGCCGGGTATAGATTGAAGCCTTTCTTTGATATTAATATTAACGAAGTCAGTGATATCCTGCAGGCTTTTCGAATCACTTTGAACGGTGAGGAAAACAAGGAAATCAGCCGGACCGGCTTTTTCAACGATCGTAGGTTCAATGTCTGCGGGAAGTTGCTGCCGCGATTTGGACACTTTATCACGTACATCATTAGCCGCTGCTTCGAGGTCAGCGTTCAGGTTAAATTCAACACTGATGATGCTTACCTGTTCGCGGGATATGGACGTCATGGTGCGGATACCATTGGCTTCCGCTACGGCTTCTTCCAGTGGTTTTGTAACCTGCGATGCAATGATATCTGCACTCGCACCCGGATAAATAGTAGTTATCGTTACAATGGGGGAATCAGTTACCGGGTATTCGCGGGTGCCGAGATAAGTATAACCCACGATACCAAAAAGAATCAGGAGTACAGACATCACCCCGGCAAGTACAGGCCGGGTGATGCTTACTTGTGAAATAGCGCTCATGGATCGATTATTTTAAGGTGATAAATTTTATAGAAGTTCCGGGAACAAGTCTTAACAGGTTACTGGTGATAACCGTGTCGCCAGCTTTCAATCCCTGTACTATTTCCACTGCGTCAGAATTTCGTTGCCCGATGCCGATAGCTACCGGTTGGGCCTTGTTGTTCCTGGACACGTAAACGCTGTATCCTTTGGATGAAGGCATCATAGCCTGCGATGACAACATCAGGGCGGAATTGGAAGCGTGTAAAGAAAGGTTGAGACGTGCGCTCTGACCCGGTATTAATATGCCACCGGGATTAGGACTCACGGCCCTTATCAATAATGTCCGCGTGTTTTGATCCACGCTGGCTTCACGTGCCACCACTTTGGCTGCATATTGCTTTGCGTCGGAGGCCACGGAGAATTTTTGTTCGCTTCCGGCGGTAATGATGGCCGCATATTTTTCAGGGATAGAGAATTCAACTTTCACCAGGCTGTTGTCCTGTAAATTAGTCAGTATCGTATTCATGGAAACGACTGCACCGGGGTACACGTGAATGATGCCGATGCGGCCACTGAATGGGGCTTTGATACGTGTTTTGGCGATCATAACCTGTAATTCGGCTACCTGTGCCTGTAATACTTTGAGGTTGGTAAAAGACTGATCGTAATCCTGTTGTACCACGGCTTCGTGGGTGATAAGTTCTTTCAGGCGTTCTTCATTTAAAACAGCCAGTTTTTCCTGCTGGCGTAATTTTTCCAGCTGTGCCTGCAGGTCTGCGTCATCCATTTGGAAAAGCAGGTCGCCTGCTCTTACCACACTACCTTCTTTAACGGTAACCTGAACGATTTTGCGGGTGAGTTCACTTACGATATCTACCTGCTGGTTTGCTACGAGGGTGCCGGTTATTTCGAGTTCTTCTTTTAATATGGAAGGTTGAATAATGATGCCATCTACGGGCGTTTCCGGTGAAACAGCGGAAACTTCCGGTGGGAGGGAGGTGGTTTTATCCGTGCTAAAACAGCCAGTGAATAAAACCAGCGTAAACAGGAGGGTGTGTATCCATGCGAGGTTGATAAGATTTGAGTGCTTCATGATTAAAATTTCAATTTAATTAATAGATATATTTAAATAATTCAATAAATGTTTGTTGTTCCTGTAATTATATTTCGAATGAGAAAGTAAAACTAAATAGATTTATCGAAATATATCAATAAATAATAAAAAATATTTTACACCTTTAATGTTTCGAGGAATTTGATATAGTCTTCCATCACCTTGTTATTCATATAATACCTAACATTGCGGCCTTCTTTATCGGAGGTAATCAGTTCCGTATCAATTAATAATTTGAGGTGGTGGCAAATAGATGGCTGGGCAAGGTCTAACGTATTATTGAGGTCAACGCAATACAAACAATCCGAGCTCTTCTTGATCTCTTTTAATATTTTCAACCGGTTAGGATCTCCAAGGGCTTTGGAAATCTTCTCGGCCTTTTTACTGTCCATTTTTCTTAATTTTATACAAAGGAACGAATTTATTTATTGAAATGTATCAATAATAACGTTTTGTTAGGGGTTTGAGGTGTGAGGTATGAGTTTATCTATCAGCTATTAGCTTTGGTACCAGGTTGGCCGATAGCATAATGTAAATACATTGAGGTTATATAAAGGTGTGATTTTCCAGAATGCTACGGGGTTGTCCACGCGGCTGACAAAAAAGGACGTTCCAAAAACCTGTGAGTGTGATTGCATATCTTTCCCTCCTTATTCAAGGGGAGGGATGTTCGGAAAGGATGCGAAGCACGTTTGTGAGCGGGAGTGATTTTTGACGGAGTGTTGAATTATAATCCAAGTTGTTCAGAGCTCGCGCGCTTATTTGTCGGCTGCATCCTAAGGCAACCACCCCCGTTGATTTCCGCACTGCGCTGCGGAATCCAACGTCCCCTCCTTGTTTTCTATGATAAAGATAGGAAAAAGGAGGGGAGGATAGGCGATACCCACACAGGGTTTTAAACAACTTTTTTAGTCAGCCTTTTCTACCTACGAATTTTCATGATGGAACACATCAAAGTTGCAGAGGTTATAAGTAATTGTAACCTCTTAAATTATAAAAAGGCGAGGCTCGAGGTTTGAAGTACATCTTTGATGCATTCTAATGATATTTATAAAAATTCATCAAAGAAAATTAATATTAAATAAACTTTGTGCTCCTTTGTGCCTTTGGCGATTGACTCACCAGAAACAATTATTTTATAAACATGTAAGTTTTTTAGCTCCTCCGGCAACAAATAGAGTCCATCAATTAATTAAATATTTCATGGAAAAAGAATTCCTGCAGGCGGTTCATGATAATCAAAAGATAATTCATAAAGTCTGCAGGCTGTATCGTGATAGCAAAGAAGACCAGGAAGACCTTTACCAGGAAATCGTTTACCAGCTTTGGAAATCTTTTCCGTTTTTTAAAAATGAGTCCAAAATAAGTTCCTGGATGTACAGGATCGCTTTAAACACAGCCATGACTGTTTACCGCAAAAAGAAATTGTTGGTTGAATACTTTGTAGACCTTCCGGAACAAAATCAAGCTCCACCCGAGAATCCCATTTCGGAAAATGAGGAGCGACTATTTTCAGCTTTGCGAAAACTCAACGATTCAGAAAAGGCGGTTATCTCCCTGTTCCTGGAAGATTTCAGTTACCATGAAATTGCGGCTATAACAGGTTTGACTGAAAGTAATATTGGCGTGCGGCTAAACAGGATCAAATCAAAACTAAAAAAAATAATAAACTAAAATTTATGGACCTAAACGATTTAAAATCAGGCTGGCAGCAGGCAGGTGGTACTCTCAAATCAGAAACCGATCTGCAGAATATGACTAAGGTCAAGAACCATCCTTCTTTAAAAAAGATCAGGAGAAAGCTTGTCATCGAAACTTTACTGATGGTTTCCTTTCTAATTATTTATTATGACTGGTTTGACGGCGACAGGAAACCCCTGGGTATAAATTTATTACTGGTAAGCAGTGTTTTATTAATTATCCTGAACGATATCATTGGTTATATCGCTATTTCAACGCCAGCTAAAGGAGCAAACCTTAAGACATATATTCACCATTTTTTGATGAGGATTAAACTGCTGTCGGTTGTATCAGTAAGCCTGTCCTTTTTATATGGTATCTCCTTGTTGGTATTCTTCAGCGCTACGATAACTTTCACCATGAAAAAGTATTTTATTGAGGCGGCACTTGTTATAACCTTGTTATTATCTATTTATTTTTCTTACAGGATATGGTCGAAATGGATAAAAACTTTAACTAGTTTGTCATTGGAAATGGAAGATAACATCAAATAAAATTAGATACATTCATTTAAGAGTGGCATCAGACTTAAAACATGGAATAAGGTACTACCTGTGAGATTATCTGAAACACTCACAGGTAGAATCTTTCTTTTAGTCTGTTACACTTTCACTTCGTCCGCCAAATTAAAAGCTAAAACGCAACTCTCTTAAAAGGCACCACCATCACAAGATAATTTCAGCTAAATAGCGTTCGCCAGGAACTGCCAGTTTAAAGAATAAAAGATCATCCCTGGTTATGATCGTCAATGTTTAATGTTATGCCCCGACATTTATATAAACACAATTACATGTATCGCTCAGTTTAAATTTTAATACGCTAATGGTTAAGCGTAAATCATCATAAATAAACCATTAGACTTGTTAATTATTTTAATGTGATGATTATTTCTTAGTCCATGTAACCATCTGCTGTACTCTGTTTCAGCATTTATTTATTCAACGGAATGAATAGATTGATACTAATCACAAAAGCTATTGACAAAAGTCATATGTCTGCCTGACAAGATTCATGTAATTTTAAAATCTCAAATAAGCAAATTAACTATTAGCTTTTTTCAGAACCCCTGATCAACTAAGTTTTTCCAGGTTTTACAGACATTGTATTTAATCTCAACAATTGACTTTGATATTCCTCAGAAGATAGCCAACCAGTTTTAATTAAGTACTCCATTATCCTTTTTTCTTAACGATTCAACACTATGAAATCCTCACTGCTTCTTGCTTTATCCGTATGCCTTTTCATGAATGCCAGTGCCGCAGGCACACCAGGACTTGCCTATAATTATTATGAAGGAACCTGGAATTCTTTACCCGATTTTACGACTTTAACGCCTATCAAAAAAGGGGTAACCGCAAATATGACCCTTGACCCACGACGAAGGGAACAGGAGTATGCTTTTCTCTGGCAGGGTTTCATCACAATACCTGCAACCGGTAATTATACATTTGAGACCAACTCTGATGATGGTAGCAAATTGTATATAGGACGTTACGG
This sequence comes from Chitinophagaceae bacterium, assembly GCA_039921525.1. Classification (GTDB taxonomy): domain Bacteria; phylum Bacteroidota; class Bacteroidia; order Chitinophagales; family Chitinophagaceae; genus JADCRZ01. Next base: position 15,975 of record JBDSBP010000442.1, read on the forward strand.
CTTTAACACCGTTCCAATAGTAGATAATGATGGCTTGCATCCGAACAGGTTTGTGACCGGCACCATCTCATTAAATGCAGGTGTGTATCCCATTTCTATCTCTTTCTTTCAAAATGGAGGAAATCAAACAATGGAAGTCTACTGGTCATCCAACAGCGGTTTATCTCGTACATTATTAGCAAACAATTTTTTAACGATAGACGACCCGGGCATAGTTGCAGGGCTTACCTGCAGTTATTTCGAAGGGGTATGGGACAGTTTACCCAACTTTAGAATTATTCCATATATAAAGAAAGAACCTGCA
>JBDSBP010000443.1:0-4305 GCA_039921525.1 Chitinophagaceae bacterium
GCGGAAGACTTAATAAATTTTCGGCGGTTGTATTCCATTTTATATATTTTAATGATTAATTAGTTTTTGATCCTGCTAAGTAAATCGGCGCTCACTATTTCATAAATCAACTCTTCCTGCCATGTAACCGATATTCAACACGGTGCACTTTTAACCTTAATTTGAATCTTTGGCAATCAGCTTTCAGCTATCAGGAGGAAACCTATCCTGTATTGATCTGCTGATAGCTGATACCTGACAGCTGATAGCAGTTCCATGCGTACCTTCATACTTAACTTAACACTAGCACATTAAAGACGAAATAATTTTTTGGCATTTTCATATAATAGTTTGCGTTCTATATTTTTATCAGGTACCAATTTGCGGACTTCTGCAATATCCAACGCCCCGGCACAACCTGAAGATGCCAGTCCGCCGGGATCCTCGCAATCACTACCATACACCAGTTTATCCTGATGCCGTTTAAGAAATAGCTCTGCATGTTCTTCATCCCTCGTAAGGGCGTTCAATCCTGATCCGGCAGAGAGATCCCCAAACATATTCGGGTAATCACTGAGATAACGATCTGTAATTCCACCGGGAGTAACCGGCCCTTTTGGATAAAGTATTGATTGGTCTGAATGGTTTTTATCAATATTGGCCCACCAGGTTTGCGCATGCCCGATGAAATTTACTTTGGGATATTTCTCTAACATTTTATAAAAGCGCTCATAGCCATAATTATACATTTTATACTGCCAATGCATAAGCACCGGAACATTATAGCTTTGTGCCAGTTGATAAATCTTTTGCATATCAGGAGAATCACATTCCACTCCGAACTTTAACTCACCAATAATTACTGCGCCCAATTTCAAAAATTTTTCAATCTCGAATAACCCATCCGGCGAGTCGGGTACCGCACAGGCACCAAACTTAAATTCTTTCTTATGTTGTGTTGCAAACAGGAAGCACTCTGCATTTCCCCCCGCTTCTGCCTGCAGCCCATTAGACACCCCCATATGAGTGGATACTGAATTTACAGGTCGCCCCGAAGGCAAAAGAAAAGTAGTAGTGACACCCATTGCTCTTTGGTGAGCAAGCATTTGTTCATCAGTTCGTTCATGGTAGTGTATATGCTGATGAATATCTATAACCGGTTCTGATTTGATGTCAGAAAATAAAGGTATTGCAGCAACACTCTTTAGTTTCAAAGCAGTTCCGATCATAAGGATGCCGGCACCGGCTATAAATTCGCGACGGGAAGTATTTATTATTGGCGTACTCATGATTAGTATTTTAAGATTATAACGGCTATCAGCTATCAGCCGGTCAATATAGGATTCGCTTCTTCCTGATGGCTGATAGCCAATACAAACTACCAGTTCTTCGGAAGTTCCAATGACCATACATCGTTTACAAGTGGCGGATTCATTCCACCGGCTATCCAAATTTTATCTCTAAAAACAAAGGCGGAAGGTTCATGCCGTTCCTTCCACACGACCGCAGACTTATAGGGTGTCCACTCTTTGCCATCTTTTGAATACCAGACATCCGACCAGTTCTTGTAAGGATTATTTGACCACCCTCCCATTATCCAGATACGGTCACGATACACAACCGATGAAAACCATAAACGCTCATGCCAGGGGGCTGATTTGCACACCATGGTCCAATGGATACCATCTTCTGAACTCCAAACATCATTATCAGCATAATATTCCGGAACATAATTGCCACCACCAAAAACCTATATTTTTCCATTCAGCACAGCCGCCTGGTGATAGGCACGAGGTGGCCATCCCGCATCTTCCGTAGCAAGTTTCCAATCCTTTCCGTTGGATGAATACCATACATCGCTTTTCAGACTTTTTTTATCCCCAAAATAGTAATCCTCCGTTCCGCCAAGTAACCATATTTTCCCCTTAAATTCTACTACAGCGGCAGCAGCGCGTGGTGTCCAGGCAGCTCCCTTCTTCTCTAACTTCCATTTTACACCATCCTTTGAAGACCATACATCATTGCTAGCCGAATGTCCTTGAAGACGGCCATTATACCATCCTCCCATCATCCACATTTTTTTCTTAAATACAAACGACATAGCTAAGTCACTATGGATCCATGAGGCAGATTTATTGACCAGGTTCCACACCTTTCCGTTTTTTGAACTCCACACGTCGCGGGGAGGTGCTTCGTACGAGTTGAACCAGCCTCCTAAAATCCATAGTTTGCCTTTAAAGGCAACTTCTCCTTGTGAGTCCCGGGCTTGCCAGGCTGCATTTTTTGTTTCTTCCACCCAATCGGGATTTTCTCCCTGTGCAAGTACAATGTTGGCAATGAGAAGCATCATAAATGTGTTAATTACAATATATCTCATGTTTATCATTACTTTTTCTATATCTAATAATAACTTATTTCGTATCCAGTTTTAAAGAGTGCCGTCCAACACGATCCGATAGCTATCTGATCATGACATATTGCTGGTATTTTTTTTCCCCGTTTATCACCTACCGTTATCACATCTTCATATTTAGTGCAGGAAAGTTCATGGAAGGCTTTACAATTATGCAGCTTAATTTTTTTGTCATTTCAGCGAAGCGCTGACATGACAGGGAAAACATAAAAAACTTGTGTCATAACGATAGGTCTATCACTTGCGTAGTAGATTCCTAATCGCCTGCATAAGAACACCCTCCACCTCTGGCGCTACGTTTGAAGCAAGTTCACTTACTTCATAGCCACCTTTCTCATATGCCTCAGTCGTGCCTATATAACCTGTACCTAAATCTCCATATGCTGCCATTGCAACAAACAGATCGGGCCGTTGTGCTTTTGCAGCAAGCTGGTATTCAACAAAAAGTTCGCCCGGCATGTAGAGTATTCTTGCATTTTTTAATTTCAAGCATGCCACATCAATTTGTTTTCCGGCCTCGCATCTTTTTAGCCATGCCATCTTTCTTGCATTATCCTTATTTTCAAGAAGCCGGGTATTAGTTTTTGACAGGTCTTGCCGTATTTTATACAAATACCTAGCTGGCGGTAAAGATACCGGTTCCACTATCCAGTCAACATCCTTAGCCGTTATAACCTGGCGACGGGTAGCGTCCCAGGCACGCTTCATACCATCGGCAAGACGGGTTGCCAGTATAACGCGGTTTTCATGGGAGCCATCATTATATTTACCTGCGGCAATATTACCACCCGCTCCGTCAAAATGAATATTAAGTGCATCGGGTATGGCAAGCTGACGAAAAAAACGGGCAATGCCAGGAAAGTCAGGATTAGCAATCCCTGTGCGATAATAGCTTTGGGGGTGTGTTGCATAGAAGCTCAGAATAGCTACAGGCTTATCTCCGTTCCAGAAACTAACAAGAGATAATATCGGATCAATTAATCCTTCCGGTTCTGCACGTAAGGCGGAATCTTTACAGGTTGAATACCGGGTGGCACGGACTTTACCGTCTGCTCCATAGATGTTCCGGTTTGATGCTACCTTATCTACTTTAGCTTCACCAAGGCCTAAAAAGGTAATTGGCTGTTTGTGATCAAGAGAATTACGAACTGCGGTCGTGAGATGCCTGAGGGCTTCCCTGGGAAAAGTACCTTCAAAATTCGTTGGATTAATTACGGCTGGATCTAATCCTGCCTCCAGTAGAATTTGCTCGGCGCCGGCATCATACCATGGCGCATCATGTTGATGCAGCACATTAACTGTCACACGTTGGGGAATGGTGCCGGCGGCGGCAGCCAATCCATTTTTAAATGCATCCATGCCTTCATTGCCTATTCCAAGCCAATCTACGGCACACATTACGATTGGTTTTCCTGAACCGAAAAGAACAATACCTTTGGCACGCAAACCCAAATCCCACTTATTAATTTCAGGATCATATGCCAGATGGCTATCTACCGGTGGGGTAACATCAATATCAAATGTTGAAAGCCAAAGACCACTTTGGCTTACCAATACTGAATCAGGTTTTTGATTGATGTTCGTTTGCCCTGAAACCTCCTGGAATAAAATAAGAAATAAAGCAAAACCTAATTTATTTATTAAGCTTACATAAAACTTTCTTTGGCTCATGCTTTTTATATTCATAAAGCACCTTTTAAAAACTATTTAATGGTAATCTTCTTTATTTATAAATTGTTCTTCTTTACCTATAATCATAAGCGCTGCTCTTTAATAACCCGGGTTTTGCGCGAAAACAGCTCCAACATTCAGATCAATCTGGCTCTGGGGAATAGGCCACCTGAAATTATGCTGAGCAATAAACGCTCCCGGGCATAATGGATTATCATTATATTTCAATACTCTTTCAAGCA
>JBDSBP010000444.1:0-14275 GCA_039921525.1 Chitinophagaceae bacterium
CTGCCCAGACATGCGACAGAACCAACAGAATAACTTCATGACTTGTTAAAGTAGAATTAATGGTTAATGGTTAATGGTTAATGGTTAATGGTTATTAACTTGGCGAAGTTAGGTATGATTTAATTGCAGCATTAACAATTAACCATTAACCATTAACCATTACCTCGTACCCTATCGGCTTAAACGCGTAATTATTCGACATCTCGGCAGAGCAGGCAGTCAGGCCCACAATAAGATCCATCTTTGCTTCTAACACAATATAATCGCCTGCCTTGCTTTTAGGGGGAAGCACGGCTACCTTGCCCGTTTCACCATCGATACTAACGTGCATGAATATGTTAAAACTAATTGGGATATTATCCGGAGTGATACCGTATTCTTCCAGCGCAGCGCCCAGGTTGCCAAAGCATCCCCTATGCGGATGTGCATGACCGTAAATGATACGGAAAGTATCGGCGCTGCAGGGAGTGAGTAGAAAATCATGTCTGCCTACAGTGTCTTCTTTTAATTCAAACATAACATTGCTGCGGTTTGAATAAAATGGATGACCGGTAGTTAGAAAGATTGTCTCAGCGTAATCGATAGTTCTACCTGAAGAGAGATATTCCGACTTATCATCTAAATTATAACATATGAAATCTGAAACCTGCTCGCCTTCCAGGTCCACCACTTTGAGTCGCTGACCTTTCATTAAAATAAATGCAACACCGCTACGAGGAGGAATGATCTTCAATGGGTTCATAATTATTTTTTAAAGGACATTGCCATTTGTTATCATATACGCGGCCGCTGTATTGATACACTTCAGAAGATTCACCATAATCTTCCAGCATAGGGTTTATGGATCCTGAAAAAGCGATGTCGCGTTTTCGAACAATATTTTTCATTTTAGTATATCGATTAGTTTCCCGTAATTGCTCAAACTGGGCATGTGGGTTAAACGCCAGGGTTGGATAGTTAAATCGCCTTCCCTGCCTGCTGCTTGCCGGATGCAGGCCTATAATAAAAAACGCTTCTTCTTTAAGGCTGAAGCTGAATTGTGGCGATGATGGATCAGCCGCAACCCTTCTGTCATAACCATACTTAAGCGCATCCAGGTTTGATAAAGCCTGGAGCCTTTGCCATAACAAAACGTCAAACAAATCTTCATTAATTGAAGTTGGCTCTTTGAAGATAACGGAGGCGCTATGAAAGAATTCTGAAGAGCTGCGGTAATTGTCTATAAAATCATACAAAAAATGTAAAATTTCAATATCGTCTTTTGGGCAGGCCATGTGATCCACAACCAGGCATTTTACCTGTTGTTTATCGATAGCCGCGCGAGCAGCAACACAGGGAAATTCCCTTGCATGCAAAAAATCAGTGTACTCTTCAATTATGGTGTGATTAATTTGGTGCATCATATGGAGTTTATCGTACTTGAAAGGGAGGTATCAAATAGGATGCCGCCGTTATTTTTAGGATCTGCGTCCCGCATTTAACCCGGTAACGCCTTACAATGCAGTCTGGGTATCTAATTGTTTTAGCATTTTAAAATGCTTTTTGGCTTCTTTAAGAAATCTAAACCCCTTTAAAAATCCCCAATATTTAATCCCCCTCATATTGTTATACCGCGAGATTTTATAAAGAATATTCCAATGCTGGAGTATTATTTTATAAGCCTGAAACAGTGTATTCCCATTTCCATAAACATGATGCGGTTCTGCGCCGCTTCCGTTAAATTCGAGAATAGAATAATTCTTTCCTTCTTTAAGATCCTCGATAGAGGCACATTTTATATCGTATCTCCCATAGTAAAAATGTTTTGAATACTGGCTGAGGTCATCAAATACTTTGGCTAACTTGTCGTCTTTTTCATGAGCAAGACTTACCATTTTGCCGCCCCTGCTTAGGTTTAACGCGTAGGACAGGCAGTAGACCTCATCTTTTGGAATGATATCGTTTAGCCTGTGTTCATGTTTTGATTTCATTTCAGGCAACCGGAAACGTACCCTGGGATAAGCCTGTATGAGTTTCCACAAGGTTGATTCTCCATCCCCGGTAACCTGCAAAAATTCTTTTTTAAGAAAGCCGGTGATGGTTCCTTTTTGTTCATTCGGGAACCTGTAATAAAAAACGCTTACTTCAATGGGGTAATGTATCAGTTCCTGGATGATATAGTCGGTGGGCATAATTTGATGGTACAAACGAAATTCCTCGAGATTACTTATCTGGCGGAACAAAAACCCCATCATTCCCACATCGGGCTTAACGGCAAACGGATAGTTGTAATGGCCGGTGTTTAATTGCCGTTCAACTTCTTCAAAAGATGCGGTATGTGAAATATAAATGCTTTTTGGATAGCTGCCGGGTGGTAACTGGTCGTACATTTCTTTTTTGCTTTCTCCTTCAAAACCACCGAATGTTAGGGTCGGATTGGATGGCGTAAAGAACCAAAACGAACCCGAGCGCAGGCAATACCACAGCCATGCCGGACTTAACGGGATGTATTTTGCATGATAATGCCAGGTTTCCCAATGAGAAAGGCGAAATAAAAAATTTTTCAAATTCATGGAAAGCAAAAGTAATAAGGTTTTAAATACCGGCAACACTCTTTATAACCCTGGTAAATAGTTGAAATTCAATTATAAATAAATATAAGCCGTTTCATTGTCTGTGAGATAAATGCTTCTGAACCCTGAGCCTCCTAAGAACACGAGGAATGCGTTATAGTTTAACAAGGCAGGTTTATGCAATTATCAAGCCTCAAGATAGAACGGTTTTTATAAAAGAAATAAATTTTACCGTACCTATAAAACATCAGTACCCAAAGCTGGGTAGCTGATAGCCGACAGCCCTCTTTACAGTACAGGATAGTCACGTATAACAATTCATCTATTTTTACCATAACAAACTGTAAAGGATGACTAAAAGACGATCTGCCTGCCTTAACTTTTTACTTATCCTGTTATCAATGATGCCTTCTCTTTGGCTTAAGGCTCAACAATTACCTGATAAAAAAGAAATACTCTCCATGATGGGTTTAACCAACAAGTACTTTATGAATAAATGGCCCGATCCCGGAAAAGAAATTACCACCAACAAAACCAGGCCGAGTAATATCTGGACGAGAGAGGTGTATTACGAAGGGCTGATGGCATTCTATAAAATCTCCCCGCAGAAAACATATTATGATTACGCGGTACAATGGGGAGAGTGGCATAAATGGGGACTTCGCGAAGGACCAGGAACAAGAAATGCCGACAATCAATGCTGCGGCCAGACATATATTGACCTTTACCTGATTGACCGCAAGCCGGAAAGGATCAAAGATATTAAAACATGCATGGACAGCATGTTGATGAGTGATAAGATAGATGACTGGAGCTGGGTAGATGCTATTCAGATGGCCATGCCTATATTCGCACGACTCGGTGCTTTGTATAAAGATAATGCTTACTACGAAAAGATGTACAAGCTGTATCATTTCAGCAAAACATCGCATGGTGGTAACGGACTTTACAACCCAGCTGATCATTTATGGTGGCGTGATAAGGATTTCGTTCCACCTTATAAAGAACCGAATGCAGGTGATTGCTATTGGTCAAGAGGTAATGGATGGGCGTTGGCAGCCCTGGTAAGAGTGATGGACATAATGCCCAAAAACGCGCCTCACTATAACGAATATTTGGCAACATATGTAGAAATGGTTAAAGCCATTGTTCCACTGCAACGAAAGGATGGTTTCTGGAATGTAAGCCTGGAAGACTCCACTCATTTCGGCGGTAAAGAAACATCAGGAACGGCTTTGTTTACCTATGGAATAGCGTGGGGAATAAATAAAGGGATTTTATCAAAGAAAACATATCAACCCAAAGTCGTTACCTCGTGGAACATGGTAAAGGATGCCGTACATGCCGATGGTTTCCTGGGTTATTTACAGGGTACTGGAAAAGAACCCAAAGACGGGCAACCGGTTAACTTTGATAGCAAGACGGATTTTGAGGACTATGGCCTGGGATGTTTTTTATTGGCTGGTAGTGAGTTATATAAAATGAAATAATATGCGAAGCGAATGAAACTGGTAAAATTTTTAATAGTCATTATTGTCTTCCAGTTCACGCTTACTGACATGTATGCTCAGCGGCAGATGGACAATCTCGATCGCGGAATGGTTGCCCTTCATTGCGGCCAAGACTCCGTTCACAATGGCTGGCGTTTGCTCGGGACGGAACCAGCAGGTATAACGTTTAACGTTTCTCGTAAGACGGGTGAAGAAAGGGCCCTTACCCTTACTGAAGTACCTTTAAAGGGTGTTGGGTGATAAAAAACCGCCGCGTCCCATTATTGTGTTAGTAAAAAACAAGGCAGCTAAATAAATATTATTACTAATGAATGCATCTTATTTAAATCGTTTTACAATTGTTTTACTCGTTTCTATGTTTTTATTAAAATCCTTCGCGCAAACCGATGCGAGGGTATTTATGTTTTCCTATTTTAAAGGTAATGGAGAAGACGGGCTGCACCTGGCATCCAGCAAGGATGGCCTGGTATGGACTGCTCTGAATCATGACAGTTCAATATTAAAACCGATGGTGGGAGAAGAAAAACTAATGCGGGATCCTTGCATTATCGAAGGGAAGGATGGCAATTTTCATATGGTATGGACCGCCAGCTGGAAGGACAAAGGGATAGGGTATGCACGATCTAAAGATCTTGTGAACTGGTCGGAACAGAAATTCATCCCGGTGATGGAACAGGAACCGAAAGCCCTTAATTGCTGGGCCCCGGAGATTACGTACGATAGAGCCGCAGATCAATATATTATTTATTGGGCCACTACAATACCCGGTCGTTTTCCTGCTACGGATACAACGGGGGATGGAACGTATAATCACCGCATGTACTATGTAACAACAAAAGATTTCCAACACTTTTCTCCTGCAAAAATATTGTATGATAAAGGATTCAGTATTATTGACGCTACTATTGTGCCTAACGGCAAAGGGTACCTGATGTTCTTAAAAGACGAGACCAGGAAGCCACCGCAGAAAAATATCCGTGTTGCTTCTTCTGATAAAGCTACAGGTCCTTTTACAGAGCCATCGTTACCGGTCACAGATACATCCTATTGGGCAGAAGGGCCCACGGTAACGCGGCTGCAGGGCAAATGGGTAGTTTATTTTGATAAGTATACCAAACATGCGATGGGAGCGGTTCAATCGGCGGATGGTAAACATTGTGAAGATATATCCAGCCAGGTGAAATTTCCTAATGGCACGCGGCATGGTACGGTGTTTACTATTACTGAGAAGCAATGGAAACAGTTGGAGGATATGAACCTCTGATGGAATTGATGGATGGATTATTATGATGTTTATTTGACTCAGATTGAGTGGTTGTAAAATCAAATAATTATGTTGTTAGATACAAAATTATATAATCCCTTTATCATTTCCATCAGCGGTTCAGACAACTACAACACAACCCTCTTCCCCGACGCAGCGCACTTATAAATCGATTCTACGATATGTATATCCCGTAACCCTTCTTCACCGGGCACCGGCATAGGTTTGCCCTGCATGATAGTCATAACATCATCATCCATCTGGTTGGCCTGCTGCCAGGGAACCTGGTAGGGAAAGTTGATAGCACCCAAAGGGCTGTTTGCCTGAACGCCGGCATAAGCCTGGTAAGGCTCTACTTTAATTTCGCCCTTCTGGCAATTTATGTTCAGGTAATTAATATTTTCTCCAAAGCTGGTTTTGATATTCGCTAACACTCCACCCGGGAATTCCAGGGTAGCTATAGTCGTTTCATCCAGGCCATTTTTATAAATCTCGGGTCTTGTAGTAGAAGTCTTTGCGGAGACAATAGCAATAGGTTCTACTCCGGCCCCCATGCGCGCACCCTGTATGGCATACACGCCCATATCGTACAGAACACCTCCGCCCATTTCTTTCTTTTGTTTCCAATGATCGGTGCGGTTTTCAGGGTAACCGGCTCCGCAAGCTACTTTCTGAATATTGCCCAATAATTTCTGGTTCACAATTTTCCGCCATGCCTTGGTATTAGGTTCATGTTGAAGCCGGTAACCAATTGCGAGTGATCTTTTATTTTTGCGGCAGGCTTCAATCATAGCCTGGCACTCATTTACAGTTATGGCCATGGGCTTTTCACAGAACACATGTTTGCCTGCGGAAGCGGCCCGCACTACATATTCGCGGTGCATAGAAGGAGGAAGCACTACGTACACGATATCAATATCAGGGTTGTCTGCAATTTTGTCGAAGTTCTGATAATTGTAAATGTTCTTGTCGGGAATATTATATTTTTTCTTCCAGGCCTCTGCTTTCGAAGGCGTTCCGGTTACGATGCCGGCGAGATAACATTTTTTTGTTTGTTGCAGTGCGGGAGCAAGTAAATCGGTACTATAATATCCCAATCCTACAAGAGCAATACCAAGCCTGTCTTTTTTCTGCCGGGTTGCCGACAGCAAACTGTTAGGTGAGAAGACCATAGCAGCACCAGCTAATGAAATAGTTTTTATAATATTTCTACGGGAGGTATTTATCATGTTGTAATTTTTAAATTTGGCTATCAGTATCGGCTTTCGGCTAACAGCTATCGGCTATCGGCTATCAGCTATCGGCTATCGGCTTTTAATTTCCGCATTCAAGCTTATATTTTTTATATAAATATCGTAAGATTTTTAAGGCTGTAAGCCGATAGCCGATAGCCGCTAGCCGCTAGCCGACAGCTGAACACTGAACGCTAACTTTTCAACATCTGAACGATCTTTTCAATGGCCGCTACATCTTCTCCTCGTTCTTTCCGGAAGTTAATAATTTTGGTCAGGTTATTCCTGGTAGTGTCGAACATCCAGCTTTCAACGGCAAGAGGTTTGGCCTCGTAAAAGAAATCTTCTGCTTCGGAAAACCTGTCTTCAATTATTGCCAGTTCCAATAAGGTGGCATAATCCCAGTAATCCGGGTCTTTGCGCTTCATTTTCGACAACACAGCGGCTTCAACGACAGGTACTGTACGAAGCGCTTTTTCCTTTTCGCCCAGTAATTCAAGACATGTTACGTAATTCACACCGGGATAGGCATCCCGGAGGTCCGATTCAAAACCCTTCTGGTAATATTTGAGTGCATTTTTCAAGGGAACCTTCGCTTCCCCCTTACTGTTTGCTGCATAAGCACGATCAAATTTATCTTTATATATTCTGCCCCAAATGCCATAGGTTTCACTGCTGGCCTTTCCATCTTTTTCCAATGCCTTCAATGTTTCTTCTGCTTCTTTAATCATAACCTCATCTGCCGGTTTCTTTTTACCTCCATTACGGTTAAGAACAAACGCATATTGTTCCTGCACCATTACCGTAGCAAAAACATAACGGGGTAAGTTTTTAATAAATTCCATCATTTCATTGAATGCCTCAATGTTACGATAGGAGATCATCATATCAATAAGCACGCCCGTCTCCAGATTCTCGAGGGGACCAAAATCTGTTATAATTTTATTGATAGCTTCAATCCGTAATGATTTGATCTTACTACTGTCTTCATCCGTAATATTGCGCGCATAGTCCAGTTTCTGCTTTATATCCTTATCATACTGAACCTGGTCACGGAACACATCTGTTTTCTCATGCGCCACCGAATTTTGGAAAGCTATTCCATTCACCAGATCATATAGCGGACTATCCGTTGCCCGTTGTTTTTTTGCGTTTATCAGGATGTCTGCCAACTTTTTTATATCATTTTGCACGTCACATAAATTAAAATCCTTGTCAACCTGGTAAGCGAAGGTTCGGTTAATGCCCACATCAAAGGGCAAAGGAAAATGCGAGGAGGCAATGATGGGAATAGTAGTATAAGGCTTTACGGCATACCGCATGCCCAATTCGTAATAGGCATTGGGATTGGCATTGGTTAAATCCGACACGCAATATTCACAAAGTATAATCTTTTCATACATGGTTTTGTAGATAAGGCCAAACTGGCCCTCTTCCTTCTCGATGAGAGGTTCAAGGCCTGCCATCAGTATGGCTGGTTTTACAAGATCTGTGTAGATTTTATCAAAATCAATATTCTGTATCGGGTCATTAATATTTTTTGCTTTTATTTTTGCCTGCAAATCCCATAAGTTGGGCTTTACACTAAAGGAGGTGATGACAAAACAATAAGGCCGCATGGTTAACTGATTTATGTGTTTTCAAAAGTATGTGAATCTTTATAATTTCCTTCGTTCTCATACCGTTAACTTTAAATTCGCGGTAACATTGAATATTTTTAGTAGCATTGTTTACTTTTAAACCTCTGAAAAAGACGAATTATCCAAATATCTGTAATTACTCAATTATGAAAACGTTAAGCCATCTTCTCGCCATTACGTTATTGTTATCGGTTTCCAATTGCCTGAAAGCGCAAAAAGATTACATTGGCAATACCCCGAAACTGAAAGATCATCCTCGAATATTACTACTGAAAGGGGAAGAAGCTGCCATAAAACAAAGCATTTCAGCGGATAAAACATGGGCAAAAATAAACCAGGTTATCCTGGGTGAATGTGATAAAATGATAAACCTGGCTCCTGTTGAAAAGATCAAGATAGGGAGAAGATTGCTGGATAAGTCGAGAGAATCATTGCGGAGGATCTTTTTTCTTTCCTATGCCTGGCGGGTAACCCAGGATGAAAAATACCTGAAAAGGGCCGAAAATGAGTTATTGAAAGTATCTGCTTTTGACGACTGGAATCCATCTCATTTCCTGGATGTAGCCGAGATGACAACAGCCGTTTCTATTGGGTATGACTGGCTTTACCAGAATTTATCCGCGGAAAGCCGGTCAGCAATAAAAGACGCCATCATTAAAAAAGGCATCGAGCCCTCACTGGATCCCAGGAACACCAGTTGGCTTAAAGTAAATCATAACTGGAACCAGGTGTGTAACACAGGCATGGCATATGGCGCCATGGCTATTTTTGAAGATAATCCCGAACTCGCACGCAAAATCATTAACAGGTCTATAGAGATGATAAATATTCCAATGAAAGAATATGGCCCGGACGGTAATTACACGGAAGGATATGGATACTGGGGCTACGGCACCACATACAACGTACTTTTCATTAGCGCACTGGATAAATTATTCGGGCAGGATTTTGGTTTGACGGAAAACCCGGGCTTTTTAAAGACGGCAAGCTTCCTGGAGAATATGACAGGGCCTTCCGGGGATGCTTTTAACTTTTTTGATTCAGGAGCAGGCGGTGAACTGAATTCTGCGATGTTCTGGTTTGCCAATAAACTAAAAGATCCATCTCTATTATGGGTGGAACGCACACGCCTCACCGATCAGCAGGCAAGGGAACAGATCCATGACCGTATGCTTCCCTCTGTTATGATATGGAGCGGTGGAATGAACATAAGCGAGATCTCCGCACCTAAAACGCTCATGTTTACAGGAAGGGGCAAAAACCCGGTAGCAATGATGCGAAGCTCCTGGACCGACACAGCCGCTATTTATGTGGGAATTAAAGGAGGGTCGCCTTCACTGAATCATGCGCATATGGATATTGGTTCCTTTATTATGGAAGCGGATGGTGTACGATGGGCAATGGATTTCGGCATGCAGAATTATGAATCTTTAGAATCGAAAAAAGTAGATCTGTGGAACATGAAACAGAATTCGCAACGCTGGCAGGTATTGCGGTATAATAATATGGATCACAATACACTTACTGTAAATAATGAATTACAGAAAGTAGAAGGCGATGCACCACTCACTGGTTTTTCAAAGAATCCTTTATTTATGAATGCCGTCTTCGACCTGTCTTCCGTTTATAAAGGCCCGCTTGTAAAAGCTAACAGGGGAATCGCGCTTGTAGATAAAAAATATGTGATGGTAAGAGATGAAATGGAAACTTCTTCCAATGAAACGACCATCCGGTGGAACCTGGTAACACCTGCCCATGTTACCATAACAGGCAAGAACACAGCAGAGTTAACGAAGAATGGCAGGAAGTTGATATTACGTGTTCAGGAACCGGCAACCGTAACCATGAAAACCTGGTCCACCGATCCGGTTCATGATTATGATGCCCCTAACCCAGGAACAATGATGGTGGGTTTTGAAGTGCAGATTCCGGCCAATACCAGATCCGCACTAACGGTGTTGCTTATCCCCGAAAAAGCCGTTGGTTCAGTAAGTTCTAAAGCACTGCCGTTGCAGCAGTGGGAGAAGGAATAATTATTAATTGTTAATTATTAATTATTAATTGTTACTTGTTGTTTTAAGCGTGTAACAACCATTTAAATATGTAACAGTGCGTAGAAATGTAGAAATTTATAATTAACCATTAATAATTAACAATAAACAATGTTTTGCCATGAAAATAAAAGACCTCCGGATTCATTCGATTGCTATTGCTGATCCTCCTTTGAGAAGTTCTTATGGGCTTCACCAGCCTTATGCGTTACGTACTATTATCGAGCTGGAAAGTAACGATGGTATCATCGGCATCAATGAAACCTATGGTGGTGAAATTCCTGCTGCCGCATTGCGCAATTTAAAAGAGAAACTTATCGGGGCAAGTCCATTTAGGGTAACTGGATCATTAAATCCGGAAATGAAACGCGCACGTAATGGACAGGATGGCTCACAAACCTACCTGGTGCCTGGTGAAAATCCTTTGGACGAAACCAGCCGAACCTATGCCGCCATTGAAGTTGCCTGCCTCGATCTTATTGGAAAAACAATTGGTGTTCCCGTCTGCGATCTTATTGGCGGACGCGTAAGAGATAAAGTGCCCTTCTCGGCCTACCCATTTTATAAACACGCCGGTGGAGGAGGAGAAGGTAAGGATCTTCGTGACGATGAATATGGAGAAGCGCTTTCTCCTGAAAGCCTGGTGGCACAGGTAAAAAAAATGATTGCCAAATACGGTTTCGGATCCATCAAATTTAAGGCGGGTGTTTTGGATCCGGAAGTGGAGATTGAAACCATTAAACAACTTTACCGGGAACTCGGTCCCGGAGTACCTTTGAGGATCGATCCGAATTCTGCCTGGACGGTGGAGACGTCTGTAAAAGTTGGTGTGGCGCTCGCGCAGGAACTATCAGGTGGTGGTTACCTGGAAGATCCCACGGCCGGGATACAGGGCATGTCTGATGTGCGGAAACAATTGTTGGCGAAAGGTATTGATGTACCGCTTGCCAGTAATGTTGCCGTAACTTCCTTTAGTGATATCCCGGCTTCGGTTGCGGCAGAGGCAGTGCAGGTAATTCTCTGCGATCATCATTACTGGGGTGGCATGAGGCAGGTACAACATCTTGCAAAACTGGCGGAAACTTTTAATATCGGACTTTCCATGCATTCCAATAGTCACCTGGGAATTTCACTTATGGCGATGGCACATGTGGCAGCGGCAACGCCGCATTTAATCTATGCCTGCGATACACACTATCCCTGGCAATCAGCGATAGATGAAGTTGTTAAGGGCGGCAGAGTGCCTATCATTGATGGCTGTGTACATATTTCCGATAAACCGGGCCTCGGTGTTGAATTGGATTATGACCAACTGGAAAGAGGAAAGGAAAGATACCGGCAGGTGCCTTACCGGAAAAGAGATGATGAAGCAGAAATGCGCAAACATGTTGATAAGGATTGGAAGAGAATCTTACCGAGATGGTGAAGAAAGAGGAGTTTTAAATTCAACGTTTAACGTTTGAAGTTGTTTCAATTTCAGTTGGTTTCTCGGATATCGATTATGATGTTCTCAATTGAATTAAAAACGGTCCGCGTCCCGTAATTTGCTAACCAACTTTAAACTTCAAATTTTGAACTTTAAACCAACTGTTGCAACCAACTTTGAACCTTAAACTTTAAACTTTAAATTCATATGTCTTTTAAAACTAAACTTCTTTCCGGCGAAGCTGTTCAAGGATCCTGGATAAACCTGGGATCGCTGGTATCTGCAGAAATCATGGGAAATGCGGGATTTGACTGGGTGCTGATTGACCTGGAGCACGGAGCTGGAAATGATAATATAATGTACCAGCAGCTGCAGGTACTTAAAAGCACTTATGCCACACCAATAGTGAGAACCGATGAATTATCCCGGGCCAAAGTGCAACGAATATTGGATGCGGGGGCAACAGGAATAATGTTTCCGCAGATACAAAATAAGGAAGAGGCAGAACTGGCAGTCAGCATGATGTATTACCCGCCAAAAGGGGTTCGGGGAATGGCTAAAATGGTGCGGGCAACAGGTTTTGGAAGGAACCAGGATGAATATATCAATAACCTGCAGGATAACATTGTGGCCGTTATTCAGATCGAGAACATTAATGCTGTTAAGGAAATTGATGCGATCGCTGCGATCAATAACGTAGATGTATTATTTGTTGGACCTTCTGACCTTTCCCTTGCCCTCGGCATTTTCGGCCAGTTTAGTCATCACGTATACCAGCAGGCCATAAAGGATGTAGCTCAGGCAGCAAAAAAATATGGAAAAGCCGCTGGTGTTTTATTACAAAATATAAATGAATATGAAATGTATCACCAGCTCGGTTACCGCTTCCTGGCCTGCGGCGCCGATGGTTCTTTTGTGGCAAGATCAGCGGAGGCGATGGCGAAACAGATGAAGGAATTCAAGGTATGAGGTATGAGGTATGAGGTATGAGTCTTCGATTAGCGGAGCCTGTATCACCGTCTAAATAACATTATAAAGGCGCGGCATTTGTAGGGCAGGGCTTGCCCCGCCGTGTTACAACGGACGCAGGTGGTATTTTGGCAACGTCTCCCATAGGTATACAGTCAGTTTCATATACAGTCAGGGCGGGGGCAAGCACCGCCTCTACAAACGCCCCTACGTATTAGTCAGTCATTCTATCATAATCCAGGTTATTAGCGAATGTTATATAAAAGTTATCCATATGGCGGCCTGTATCACCGGTTACATAATTTTATAATACAAAAGCCGCATCAACACAAAGGGAAAACCACAGAAAAGGGTGCAGCCTTGCAACTCCCTTACAGTTTGGAGTTACATAGAAGGTATGAGGTATCAGATTGGTACTGTAAACCAAAAGATTTTTTTATTCGATAGCAAATTATCAAAATCAAGCTTTGATTTAGCTCATACCTCATACCTCATACCTGAAACCTCAAACGTCGTATTTCTTAAAAATGCTCGTTGCGATATGTCCGCCAAAACCAAAGGTGTTGCTCATGGCATAGTTTACTGTCTTGTGTTGCGCTTTGCCCAGCGTTAATTCTAATTTGCCGGCGAACTCGGGTTCAACTTCATCGGTGTTAATGGTAGGTGGAATGATACTATCCGTGATGGCTTTAATGCATGCGATAGCTTCTACGGCTCCGGCGGCACCTAATAAATGACCTGTCATGGATTTTGTGGCGCTTATATTGAGTTTTGTATTTAATCCGAAAACCTTTTGCACGGCGTATAATTCACTTAAATCACCCATGGGTGTAGATGTAGCGTGTACATTCAGGTAGTCTATATCGGAAGGTTTTATCCCTGCTTCAGCCAACGCTTCTTTCATACCTAAATACGCACCTTCTCCTTCAGGATGTGTGCCGGTAAGATGGAAAGCATCGGCAGACATACCGCCTCCCACTACTTCTGCGAGTATGGGCGCATTCCGCTTTATGGCATGTTCATAGCTTTCAAGGATCAAAGCGCCTGCCCCTTCGCCCATAACAAAGCCGTCTCTTTTAACATCGAAAGGTCTTGATGCCGTTTGCGGATGATCATTTTGAGTAGATAATGCTCTTGACGCATTAAACCCACCAATGCCGCTTTCGCTGATGGCGGCTTCAGAACCACCTGTTATAACCATATCGGCCTTGCCCCAATGAATATAATTGAAAGCCTCAATGATTGCGGTATTAGAAGTGGCACAGGCAGAAACCGTGGTAAAATTGACTCCGCGTAATCCGTATTTAATAGAAATAATACCTGCTGCGATATCGACAATCATTTTCGGGATAAAGTAAGGATTAAATCGCGGCGTGCCATCTCCTAAAGCAAATTCAGATACCTGCTGCTGAAAAGTTTGAATACCTCCGTTACCACTACCCCAAATAACCCCGATACGATTCCGGTCAAGTGATTCAAAATTTATATTCGCGGTTTTAACCGCTTCATCTACGGCAACGAGAGCATACTGTGTAAACGGATCATATTTCCTGACTTCATTTTTTTCCATGAAATTCAGCACGCTGAAGTTCTTGATCTCGCAGGCAAATTTTGTTTTAAACTTGGTAGT
>JBDSBP010000445.1:0-29411 GCA_039921525.1 Chitinophagaceae bacterium
AAATGATTGGTTAATTATTCGCTGTACCGAAGCGCGATAATAACAGGATGTAAATAAAAAGCTCCGGAGCTTTTGCCCCGGAGCCTGGATGTTCATCCTGCAATCAAAAAAGTGTTTTCACTCGAACAAATGTTCCGGTTGCATCAAATTCCAGTGCATATTTTGTGTCGTTTGCATCAATCACAACTACATACGCTTTTAATGTGCCACCTAATGATAAAGCAAAGGCTTTTTTAAGAATATAATTTGGATAAGAAGTTTTTAGATAGGTACCGATAGCAGCTGGAACAGAAGTCAGATCCATAACACGGTAAATTGCTGGTTTGGATGGGAGCTCTATTCTTTTTACAAAACTTCCGTTGGCATCAAAAAGAGAAGCAAATAAGCCATCATTCTTCGAGAGCACAAGATAACTGTTATCCCTGTTCGTAAATGCTTTTATCAGGGTATCTGTCGGGTAGGTACCGGCATAATAAGCAGTGACAGTTGCGGGCAATGAATTTAGAGAAACAGTGTCCTTAAATATTCCACCCCTTCCTTCAAAGTGACCGCCATGATGCCAGCCCTTGCCATTTAAATCGCCTTTCTCTCTTTGTTCTAAAACCTTTAGAAAATTTCCATTACTGTCAAATGCCATACCAACAGGTTTGTCATTGTAATAGATCACGGCCACATACCCAAGAACGGCGCCGGTACTGTCTTTTACGGCATAGGCTTTATTAAAAATATATCCGGAATAATTTGCGGCAAGATATGCCGTAATACCGGCAGGCAAATCGACGGCTGCAATACTAACCCTGATGGCTCCCCGTGGGCATGGATGAAGGATATATAAACTGTCTGTTGATCTCAGGGTGCTGCTGGCTGCTACGGCAATGGTTGTTGATGTAGCGGGTTCATCTGTTGTTGTAGTTGTGGAAGCTGCTGAATTTTCTTTTTTACAGGATGTAATGCCCAATGTTGCTGCTGCCATCAAATAAACAAGTGGCCTGATTTTGATACTCCGATTCATAAGGTGATAAATTAAAAGATTAAAAAATGGGTGGATGATTGTTTTCGAAAAAGGTAGATCTTTTCAATACGCATTTATTTTCAACTTGTTCAACTTGTTAACGTTAGGTACGAACCGCATGACGCTTGCTGGTTTAAACTCTTATCTTATCTATCGGTGAATAGTTCAATTGTATCGGTGTATGGATTATTGATACCCGCCAGGATCACTCATCGATGCTTTTGTTTAAGCTATCGATTATTGTAAGGTGTGATGGGTAAATGCTATTTATTTGCCTGTAGAAAATAACCTGAAAATAAGCAACAGCATTAAGGATATTGCAATGAGTACTTACAATGCAGGTCAAATTATTTTAAATCAGGTTTAACAAGTTAACATTGCATAATTTAAACTTTTTAACAAGTTTAGTGTCAAGAAGGTAACCTTTAATATATGCAAGTAAAATGTGTGGTTATTGATGATGAACCCTTCGTGTTGCAACTAATGAAGGATTATATTCAAAAGTTTCCGGTGTTGAAACTGGTACGCACATTTGACGATGGAATTGTTGCAGCCGCTTATCTCAATCAAAATCCTACAGATCTGCTATTCCTGGATATTAATATGCCTGCTATTTCAGGAGTTGAATTGCTGCGATCGCTAAAAATAAAACCTATAACAATCTTTAGTACGGCCTATAGAAAATTTGCTTTAGAAGATTTTGAACTCGATGTTTTAGATTATCTTCTAAAGCCCATTCCCTTTGATCGTTTTTGTAAGGCCGTTAGTAAATCAGTGGAGCAATACGAATTTAGAAATTATTTCAGGAACAAACAACATGATAGCCTCGTTGTACGTTCTGAATATAAACTGATTAAAATTGACCTGTGTGATATAGAGTATATAGAAAGCGTAGAAGACTATTGCAAAATTTATCTTACCAGCAGCAGGCCTGTTCTTACGTTGATGACGTTAAAGACCTTATTGGAAAAACTTCCGGATAATAAATTCAAGAGAATTCATAGAAGTTATATAGCACCCATTGCAAAAGTTAAAGCCGTTACTAACAGGCGGGTGCAGCTAACTTCAAGAGAGCTACCCATCAGTGATAGTTACATCGGTTTTGTGAACGATTGGATGAAAAAATAGGCATGTATGTTAAACAAGAATGGAGTTGATAATTGGCTCAACAAGGAGTTGCATTGTTTGGGATACCTTTAAATGCTGGTTTTTAATATTAACTTGCTTTCCGAATGACTTCAATTTATACGGCATTCAATGGTGGTATCACCTGCGGCCATCCGGATCAGTTTATTAAAACATATATATTTTTGATCGGCAAATGTGTAATGCATGATATACAAAAGGATTTTTTATTTGGTGCTGTTTACTGCCTGTACCTTTTCTCTCGCTGCCCAGGAAACCTCTCCCATTGCCCTTGAAATATGCGGAACCATGCCACGGTTAAATGCGAAGTTTGCACGTGACCCTTCTCTAAAAGGAAAATTTGAATTGCAACGATCCGTATTTAACCAACAACTGACGGAAGTGTTGAATAACAAGCGACTTAATAATGATGGACAAAACAACAGGCTTATAGGCACTATTCCCGTTGTATTCCATATTGTAATGCCTGATCCTTCGGTGGTTACGGATGCTCAAATATTGGCACAACTGGATGCACTTAACAAAGATTATTTCGGCATCAATGGTGATTCTGTAATAATCCCTTCCTGGTTCAAGCCCTTGTTTGGAAAATCAGGAATTCAATTTTGCCTGGCGCAGCGAACTCCAACAGGAGACATTTCAACCGGTGTAGACAGGGTTACCACCAACCAGTCATCATTTAATAATACGACTGATGGCGTAAAACATGCTTCGTTAGGAGGCCGGGATATCTGGGATGGTAACCGCTATTATAATGTCTGGATTACAACCCTCACTAACGGAATAGTTGGTTACGGCACTTTCCCGGATGATAACCAAACAGATGAGCAGGGTGTAGTGATTGACTACAGGAGTTTACCAGGCGGTTCTTTCGCTGGTTTCAATACCGGAAAAACATTAACGCATGAAACGGGGCATTATTTTAACTTATACCATATTTGGGGAGATGACAATGGCGCCTGCACGGGTTCTGATTTCGTGGATGATACACCCAACCAGGCAAATTCTACTTCAGGTTGTTTTACAGGAATCAGGACAGATAATTGCACTACCGGTGGCAATGGTGTCATGTACGAAAATTACATGGATTATAGTAACGATAATTGCCTTATCATGTTTACGTTACAACAGGTTACCCGCATGGAAAGTGCGTTATCGGTGTACCGTTCCTCCCTGTTAAGTTCAGATGCCTGTCAGCCCGTGATCCTTAGAAATTATGACGCACAACTTCAATTTGTTGTACAACCATACCAACGGGTATGTGCACCCGCATTCACACCAGTGATTACCGTCAGGAACGGGGGGGCACAAACACTTACATCACTTGTAATACGGGGAAGGGTAGACGATGGACCGATAGTAACTACCAACTGGACTGGTTCAATTGCCAGGCTGGCAACTGCAAACATTACATTGTCTCCCCTCAATACAGCTACGGGGCAACATACTCTAAAAATATATGTTACCAGTCCCAACAATACAACGGATGAAAATCCTGCAAACGATACGCTTGCTGTAGGCATTCAATATTATGAACCTGTAACCAGTATCTCGGAAAGCTTTGAAGGCAGTACTTTTCCGCCCCAGGGCTGGGATATCGTGAATACCGATAAGCTGCTTACCTGGAGCCGGATCACCCCCATTGCCAAAACGGGTAATGCAAGTGTGATGATGGATAATTATAGTGGTGTGCTCAATGACAGAAAGGACGATTTGCGTTTACCGGATGTATCATTGGCAGCGACTATCGATTCAGCCTTCTTCTCCTTCCAGGTAGCTGCGGCGGTTCGTTCTGCCAGCAATATCCCTGATACACTGGAAGTGCTTGTTAGCCTGGATTGTGGTCAAACCTACACCAGTATCTATAAAAAATATGGTAGTAACCTGGTTACCAGAACGGCTTCTACCACGAATGCGTTTGCACCGGCGGCTATTGAATGGCGAAAAGATTCTATTAACCTGGCAGCTTATATAGGTAGAAGCACTATCATGATTGCATTCAGGAATACTACGGAAAATGGAAACAATATTTACCTGGATGATGTAAACTTACGAACCGTTACTATCAATCCTAATTTAAAGACCCAGGGTTTCCTTGTAACGCCCAACCCCGTTCGATCAGCGGTTGCGATACAGTTTTATCCACAGCCAACCAATCTTCGGGCACTGCAGATATTCAATATCACCGGTCAGAAGTTGCTAGAACTAAATACTTCCGGCCAGGCAAATAATTATTATAGTTTTGACATGAGTCCGTTTGCCGCAGGAACTTATATTGTAAGAGCCATTTTCACCGACAGGCAATTATTAAAAAAGATTATCAAATATTAAGGATAAGGCTACAAAAGCACTAGTGTTTGTCAACTTTGAAATCACGCTTTGGCTATCGGCCTTCAGCTATCGCCTATCAGCTATCAGGAGGAAATTACTTCTCGCAATGTTTTCCTGATAGCCGATAGATGATAGCTGACCGCTGATAGCCGATAGCCAAAATAACCGACCGTTTATTATTCCTTTGTGGCGATTTAATATTGGCATCATTAACTCGGATTATTACCATTGTTGTTAGGCAGTAATACATCCCTAACCATTATATTTGCGGCTATTACTGATCAAATAAGCTAAAACCATGTTATCAAATGGGAAATGTATCGTACCTGTTGGCATTATACTTTTTTTATTAGGATGTTCCAATATCTCATTAGCGCAAGAAGTCAAAAGGCCTAAACTGGTTGTGGGAATAGTTGTAGACCAGATGCGTTGGGATTACCTTTACCGTTATTATGACCGTTATAAAGAAGGTGGTTTTAAACGTTTGGTCGGGGAGGGATTTTCATGCGAAAATACATATATCAGCCACCTGCCTTCGTTCACAGCAGTGGGGCATAGCACTATCTTTACAGGCTCTGTGCCTGCTGTTCATGGCATAACGGGCAATGACTGGATAGATCAGTACACTGGCAAAAGCTGGTACTGTACGGAAGATTCCAGTGTTCAATCTGTGGGCTGCGATAACGCTGCCGGTAAAATGTCTCCCCGGAATTTACTGGCATCTACCATGACAGATGAGTTAAGGATAGCAACGAATTTTCAGTCAAAGGTGGTAGGGATTTCTTTAAAAGACCGGGCCTCTATTTTACCTGCCGGGCATACTCCCAACGGAGCTTTCTGGTTCGACGATGCCTCTGGTAACTTTATAACGAGCACCTATTATATGAATGAATTGCCGGAATGGGCGAAACAATTTAATAGCAAGAACGAACCGGCGAAGTTACTGGCTAAGGGATGGAATACTTTATATCCCATAGATACGTATGTACAAAGCACCGCGGACAATGTAGCCTGGGAAGGGCTTTTCGCCGGCGAAACTGCGCCCGTATTTCCCCATGATATGGCGCGTATTTATAAAACAAGTCGTGGAAGCCTGCGAAGCACTCCTTATGGAAATATCTTAACAGCTGATTTTGCAAAAGCAGCTATAGAAGGTTACAAGCTGGGGATGGGGAAAGCTACAGACTTTCTTACCATTAATTTTGCGTCTACAGATTATGTGGGTCATATGTTCGGCCCTAATTCTATTGAAGTGGAGGATACTTATTTACGATTGGACAGGGAGCTGGCCAGCTTATTCCAGCTTCTCGACCAGAAACTTGGTAAAGCAAATTACCTGGTATTTCTAACTGCGGATCATGGTGCGGCCAACTCCATAAGATATATGCAGGCGCATGGTATCGCTTCCAACATTTTTAACGTCAGAGGCATGATAACCAAGTTAAACCAGATACTTACTGCTAATTTTGGTGTAGACAGCCTGGTACGTTCCGGTGGAAATTATCACGTTAATTATACCCTTACTAAAATTGAACAAAATCATCTTAATTTCGACTCTATAAAAAAAATATCTGTCGATTTTCTGCAACAGCAACCGGGCGTACAGAATGCTATCGACATAGCTCATATAGGCGAGGCGCCTATAATTGAACCCATTAAAAGTATGATCATCAATGGGTATAATCCAAGACGAACAGGTGGCGTAATGATTATCCCGGAGCCTGGCTGGTTCGAAGGCTCTGAAAAAGGTACCACTCATGGTTCCTGGAATCCTTATGATACGCATCTTCCCCTGCTGTTTATGGGATGGAAGATCAAACACGGAGCCAGCAATAGTGTGGTTCATATGACTGATATCGCACCCACCGTATCGGCTCTGCTTCACATTCAGATGCCTGGCGGTAGCGTGGGAAAACCTATTTTGGATGTATTGAAATAGATATGAGATATGAGGTATTAGGTATGAGGTATGAGGTATGAGGTATGAGGTATGAAAATACCGAAGGGAAATATTATCAATGCAAGGAGCCATAATTTTGTTTGAACAAAACCCAAAGGGGTGACATAAATATGCGGGCACTTGTAATTTAGCGGTATTACTCTTGGGGTTGTCTTCCTCATACCTCAAACCTCATACCTCAAACCTCATACCTCATACCTCATACCTGATACCTCATACCTGATACCTCATACCTGATACCTCATCGCTGATACCTCATCGCTCATACCTCATACCCGATACCTCATACCACTTAGCAACAGCTAAGCATTTACCATCATAACTCTTCAATAAAAAGTGAAATCAGCCGGTTTGCAATAATAGATAGGCAATTTCGTTTCTATCCCTTGATTTACCAGGTAATTATACGATCGCAGAAAAGCTTTCCAGCAGTGATTTTGTACTGTAGGCATGGAGATTTTAAACACGTTTGAACAATTGGCGATCATTCGTATTTTTTATAGTTAACGAATCATATCTGTAACCTCAAAATGTTAAGAACCCGCTGCCTTTTAATATTAGTTTTTAGTTATAATCTTGCCTACTCCAACCATATAATTGTCATTGATAAAGACCTTACTTCACGGCTTATTGCAAAAGAGATGTATTACCTGGAAGATAAAACAGGTAAGCTACCCTTCGAGGATATTTATCATTCCGAAAAGTTTCTTCCGGTTGATCATAATAATATCAATTTCCGGTTTTCTGAATCGGTTTTTTGGTTAAAGCTTACCATTGCAAATAAAGACAGCCGAACCAGGAATTTGGTTGAAGTATCTCAGCCACTTTTAATGATTGCTGACTTTTATTATCCTGGCATTAACAATTCTTATAAAGTTGATCATGGAGGACAAACGTATCCCTTTAGTTACCGGAAATATAAGGAAAGCACCGGCTTTTTATTTGACCTCGATCTTAATCCGGGGGAAGAGAAAACCTTTTATCTTAAAATAAGATCCCGGGGAATACTGTCGGTACCTGTTCAAATCATCACCTGGGATACATTCTACACATCAACCTTAAACCTCAACTTATTATTTGGCATCTATTGTGGCATTATCATGGTGATGGTTATTTTTAATTTTTTTATTTACCTGAGCATTCGTGATAAGAGTTATCTATACTATATTCTTCATACGTTTTTTGCAGGCTTAACACAAGCTTCTTTACTTGGATTTACCTATAAATATTTTTGGCCATATGCGCCCTGGTTTGGTAATAACAGTAATTTTCTTTTTACCTGCCTGGCAAGTGTAGCGGGGGTTCAATTTTTAATAGAGTTCATGAATGTACGAAAAAATGCACCCATGGTCTTTAAAATTCTGAAAGCCTTTCAGGCTGTCTATCTGTTATTCCTTCTATCAGGTTTGTCAGGCATTTATTCCATAAACTATAGTGCCATTTTGATGACTCACTCACTCATTGCTATTTTTATCCTTGTAATTTCTATCTACTTATATAAAAGGGGATTAAAGGAAGCAAAATATTACATTATAGGCTGGTCATCTCTTTTGCTTTGCATCATCATTTACGTGAGTAAGGATATTGGTTTATTACCTTATAATCTTTTTACAGCTCACTCGCTGCTGTTTGGCTCTTCAGTGGAAGTTACCTTGTTAAGCTTCGCGCTTGCCAATAAAATAAATATTTACAAAATTAACAAGGAAAAATCACAGGAAGGGGCCTTGCTGGCAGTTATGGAAAATGAACGCAAGATGCGGGAGCAAAATGTAAGGCTGGAAAACAAAGTAAATGAAAAAATCAGTGAGCTGGTCATTGTTAATGACGACCTTAGCAAGGTGTTACAGGATCTTAAAAATGCCGGGGAGTATTTGGTTGAATCAGAAAAGATGTCCTCCCTCGGACAATTAACCGCAGGTATTGCCCATGAGATCAATAATCCTATTAATTTTGTAACATCCAATATCGTGGCGTTAAAGCGGGATATTGAACTATTACTTGATATTATGAACACGGTAGAAAATATCGGCATTTCGGAGAGTTCACTCGTTGAAAAACAGCTGCAAATAGATAATTGTAAAGAAGAATCCGATTTTGATTATCTTAAAACAGAAATTAGTCAAATGATCAAAGGTATAAGTGAGGGCGCCAATAGAACTGCCACTATCATAAAGGGTCTTCGTATATTCTCAAGAGAAGACGAAGACGAAATGATACTAGCCGACATAAACGAATGTGTTGATTCGACCCTTGTCTTGACGCATAATTTATTAAATAACAGAATCACAATAATAAAAGAATATGGCGATATCCCGCTAATAAAGTGCAATCCGGGTAAACTCAACCAGGTTTTTCTTAATATTATATCGAATGCAATTCACGCTGTCAATAAAAAGATTGGTGATAACCCGGTAGGTTTACTAAAAATCCGAACGGTTGCCGACGAAAATAACATGTCAATATTAATCGAAGATAATGGTACGGGAATGGATGACAATACCAGGAAAAAGATATTTGAACCGTTTTTCACGACAAAAGGTGTAGGGGAAGGCACCGGTTTAGGAATGTCTATTGTTTACGATATCATTAAAAAACACAATGGGCAGATCCATATTAATTCAATATTGGGTGCAGGAACAGAATTTACTATTGTTTTACAAATTAATCATTTTTAAATCAATTCAATAGTGCTCGTTCAAGAGAAAATAAAAATTTTATATATTGATGATGAAATCAATAACCTGATTGGTTTTAAGGCATCCTTTAGGGTTAATTATACCATTTTCACTGCGAATAATATTTCTGCAGCTTACGAGCAACTTGACCTGCATCCAGATCTAAGAATAATATTTTGTGACCAACGTATGCCTGATAAAACAGGTGTACAATTTTTTGAAGATATGCGGGAAAAGTATCCGCATCCTATCAGGATACTGTTAACCGGTTATACAGATGTTGAAGCTGTTATCGAAGCTATTAACAGAAGTAATATTTACAGGTATGTAAAAAAACCATGGGTAGATGCTGATATAATATCGGCCATTGAAGAAGGAAACAGGTTTTACATGGTTAATTCCATGATTTCCATAAAGAATGAGGAATTGCAAAAAGCCTACGATGAGTTAGATAAGTTTGCTTACAGTGTTACCCATGATATAAGAAGACCGCTGCTGAGTATTTTGGGTGCTATAGATGTAGCTCAGTATATTGATACTTTAGCAGAGTTGAAACAAATGTTACATATGATGGAAGAATCAGTGAAAAACCTGGATGGTTATATCAAAGACATACATGACTATTATAATCTCAGGCGAGGTGAATTAAATATTGAAGAGATAAATTTTCATGAAATAGTAAAAGTACTGGAAGATGCCTATGGGGATTTTGCAAGAAGTAATAGAATCCAGTTTATAATAAACATTTCTCAGCGGGAACCCTTTCGCACTGATAAAATTTCTATAAATATGATTCTTAATAATCTTCTTGCCAATGCGTTTAAATACCAGCGGGTGAGGGAATCAAATAAATTAGTGGAATTAACTATCAGCGTGGAGACAGGAATGTTAACGATCTCTATTAAAGACAACGGTATAGGGATCCAGGAAAATCATACTTCTCAAATTTTCGATATGTTCTTCCGGGCATCTGTAAGCGAAACTGGCTCTGGCTTTGGTTTGTATAATGTAAAAAACGCCCTGGTAAAACTAAATGGAGTTGTTAAAGTAGATACCCAAATAGGCAAGGGTTCTGTATTTACCGTTAGTATTCCTAATAAATAATCATAACGAATGACAGATCGAAAGCGAAATTTTATTGTTATTGATGATAATAAGCTTGATTGTTTCATTGAACAAAAAATAATACTTAACACAGGAGTAAGTGGTAAAATACACTTGTTTCTTGATGCTGGTGAGGCCCTGGAATTAATTAAAAGCGGCATGGCCGTTGATAACGACGAAAAAATAATAATAATTGTAGATATACAGATGCCCCTGATGAACGGGTTTGAATTTGTAGAAGCGTTTGAAACGTTGCCAAACGAAATACAGGATAAATACCAGATTCTTATGCTTTCTTCCTCTATTAATGAAAATGACCTTAACAGGGTTCGAAACTACAAGTCTGTAATTCAATTTATAAGTAAACCTCTTTCCATTAAAAAACTGGTCGCCTTTATTGAATAAGCTGCCACAGAACCAGCGTGGAACCCGGAGCGTGCCCGTTGTTGCATAAACTATGAAAGTAACTTCTGCCTGAGTAGAAACTCCAGCTGGTCATTTGAAATTGTCAACTGTTCGTTTAGCTGCTTTATTTTTTGCTTATCTTCAAACACTTCATAAGCCCTTTTTATGGTCATATTTATTTCTTCTTCTATCCAGGGTTTTGCAAGGTAATAATATATTTTTCCTTTGTTAACAGCGTCTATAACTGCATTCAAATCAGAATAACCAGTCAGTAATATCCGCATAGGCTCCGGGTATTTTACCAGGATCTTCTCGAGGAACTCAATGCCTGTCATATTGGGCATCCGCTGATCTGTAATAATAATCTCTATATTCTTCGATTCAAGGATTTTTATCGCCTCATCCCCACTATGCGCGAGAAATACATGATATTTCATGCGAAATGTTGCCTTGAAGGATATTAAGTTATTTTCCTCATCGTCAACATACAAGATATTTATTTTTTTTTCCGGCATTAGTTATTTTTATTTTTTTCTCGCTGCATCTGTAATTTATTATTAAACTAATAACGAAGTTATTGAAGATAAATTACTTTAATTATACAACATTTCTTGTTTAAGTTCATTGTAATACATTGTCAGCAATTTTCCACATAAAAATATTTTTAAACCAACTTTGCATCGTATATCAGGGGAATCTGTATTATAAACTTTGTTCCTTCACCAAGGGAACTGACAATATTTATTTTTCCGTTGTGTTTCTTGATGGTGTTATAAGCAATAGACATGCCTAAGCCGGTACCTTCACCCACTTCCTTTGTAGTAAAAAATGGCTCAAATATCTTTTTCTGTGTTTGAGCATCCATACCCGTACCATTGTCGCTTATCATTATATGTACATTTTTATCATCGTGAGAAGTTGTGATAGTTATTTCCCCACCTGTATTGTCACCGAATCGTTTTTTTACAGCATAAGCGGCATTGGAGATAATATTCAGGAACACCTGGTTTAATTTCCCCGCATAACATTCAACAAGAGGCAAACTACCATACTCTTTAATAGTTTTTATTTTATTAAGCAGGTTGTTAGCGATGATCATGGTGGATTCCAGTCCTTCGTTGATATCGGCATGTTTCAGATCATCCTCATCCAGGCGTGAAAAGATCCTCAGTCCTTTAACAATATCGGCGGTCCGGTTAGCTCCTTCGTAAATTCCTTTAATAAGAAGTTTAATCTCCGATGTAAGATATTCAAAATCCAGTTCATCCTTATATTCCTGCACCTGCTTCTGCTTTTCAGCCGCCGATAAATCGGATATGCCTACATTTTCAATTACAGTAAATGCATCAAACAGGATCTCGATGTCCCGTTTCAACGGATTTATATTTGAAGTAACAAAATTGATCGGGTTATTAATCTCATGAGCGATGCCTGCCGTTAACTGGCCCAACGATGCCATTTTCTCAGACTCTACCAATTGTAACTGGGTTTCTTTCAAGTTTACGAGTGTTTTGTTTAGCGCCTGGTTTGAGGTACTTAATTCAAGGGTACGTTCATCAACTTTTAATTCCAAGGTTACATTTTGTTCCCGGACAATGCGTTCATTTTCCTTTAATGCGTTTAATGCTTCCGTTTGCGATTTTTCCTTCTCAGATTTAAACATATTAATTTTATCGGCTAGTGCAAGTGAAAGCAACGTAACTTCAAATGCAATCCCTAACTGCATAGTGTAATTGGTAAAATTATTAAAAGGAAGAACTCCAAAGTTTCTTAATATAAATAATATAAGACCGGCAAAAAAAATGGACCAGGCCAGTAAAAAAAGCCGCGCCGGCCGGAAGCCCTGGATGGAGATCTTAATGGCCGCGCAATAGATTACAACAGTTGTAGCCAATGCGGAGATGTCTATCATCCGGAAGCTGAAATGATCAAAACCAAGTACTCTTAAAGCAATGGCAGAGCTATACAATAGAATCATAAAGGGAAATACTTTATGAAGTTTGGGCGTTCTCTCTTTAGTGTGTAAAAAGGAAGTTATAAAAAAAATAGCGGATATACCGGCAAGACCGGGAAATACAACCAGCCCTTTATTATACAGCATGGGAGTATTGTAAAAAATATATCGATACGTATAGCCGGATAGAGACGTTTGTGTAAGCCCAATAAACGCGGTATACAATACATAATACAGGTAACTTTTGTCTTTTGTAGAAATATAAACAAAAAGGTTATAAAAGATCATTACCACCATTAACCCAATAAGGAGGCCCCATAACAGTTGTTGCGTCAAAAGAGATTCTGCAATTTTTTGCGGTGTTCCCAGGATGAGTGGTATAATCATCTTTTCGCCGCTTCCCACTCTCAGATAAAATGTGGACGTACTATCCTGGAGAACTTTTATATCAAATACAAAGTTCTGGTGGTGATAACTCCTGCGGTTAAAAGGATTTTCATCACTGAACCGTTGAACTGCGAAGCCGCTATCGATTGGGTAATAAAAATCGCATATATCAAGCGATGGATATTCCAGGGATAGAAGCAGGTGTTTTTGATTAGTGTTATTCTTAATCTCAAATCTTAACCAAAAAGCTGATTTGCTTAAAGGAAGATTAGGAACCTGGATATGCGAGGTTTTAAACCCCCTGGAATTACACACTGAATCTAATTTCAAATGACCTGTAGGATCCTCCAATATAGACACATGTTCCCCGATTACCATGTTATCTCCTGTAAAAACAGCCGGCTCCTGGGAAAATGTTTTTAAAAAAAATAGTTGAAGTAATAGGAAGACAAAGACACCTTTGTTCATGATATTGGATTTAGTAGTGCGTGTTTACCAACGGTGAAATTAATTGGTTATAATGGCAATTAACTAATTTTCGATAAACAGCGTTTTATCTATTGGTAACCGAAAGCTCTTAATCAAAGGTTTGTCTGCAAGGGCTATTTTTGCCAGGAACACCCCGGCCTGATCATCCCCCAGGTTGGTAATTGCATTAAACTTTTTCATTAAGTATTTTAGTTCGCTAATATTTTGTGGTGACAAACCTTCTCCATTACCGTAGTCGATTCGTGGAAAAATATACAGAGGGGATATCAAAGGATGAACAGCTATATTAAGGTTTGTTGCCAAGAGCCAGAAACGCTCCATAGAACGACCCCCTTCAAAAAAGTTTTTAAGGTTGTTATGCGGTAGCGTTATCAAGCAAAGCGCCGAAGCAGCCGATACAGTGCGTATGGCCAGTATATCCAATGCTTTGCCACCACCCAGTTCATTGATGGTTCGTACCACATTTTCGTTTTTAATTACACCCAGGGCGGCAAGCTGGGAATTGCTCAATCCAAGTGTTTTTACATCGATACCGTCTCGAGTTTTTTCGGCTTCTTCACTTGTCCATCGCATTTCATGGTGTACAAAATCATCGTGTCCTTCCTTATTTAAAATACGTATGCGATCACAGGCACCGATTATATCGGCGAGGGATCTCAGGGTTGTTTCATCTGTGAACCATTGCAGGCTGGCTCCTTTAACAGACTGGGCAATAGTAGTGAGTTGATTAAGATCTTTCTCTTGAATGATGGATTTTGGCGATAAGTTTCGGTTGGTATGACGTATTGTTATAGCGTTATCCAATGGTTTAAATAATTCGGCTAATTGTTTATTTATTACCGGTGTAAAATGAATTGCTGCTACCAGTTTTTCACTATTGCTACCAGGCATAAATTGGCAATGTGCTTCAATACCCATGTTAAGGGCATGAATATAGAGATTTTCATAAGCCGCACCCAAACTGATGAACGACGCTTTTTTTTGAAAGTCACCAAAAGAGAAGGATCTGTAAGCGTCATGATACAGGTATAAAATTCCTTTGCTGTACAACCATTTCCACGGCTGATCGTTACCGGTAGAAGGTGCCGCGCAAGCCGCGCTTACCAGGTTTTGAATAATCTTCTCATCAGGAAATATAGCCTGGTCATCTTTAAAAAGCCGAACGTTGGTTGCTAAACTTTTCATTTCATCCGCACGTAAAGGTTCATAGGGGTTAGTTCTTACAATACCGGGCTTTGGACTAACTGGTTTTTTATCCGTTATCAATTCTTCAAGGTCTATGTAAAATCTACCGGATTCGTGAAACTGATCTAAAAGTATTCGCCTGCAAACATCCGCTCCTACTGCGCCTCCCAATGCTACCGAGCTTGCCAGTTGCGGCCAGGTGTTAATAGTTTGATCTACTTCAATCATGGATGCTTTTGCACGTAATGAAACATTGTCAATACCTAACATTTGTAATATGACAGGTATTTTTTCTTCGTTTGTCAGAGACTTAATATTGTGTGGATTTATATTTTCCAGGGTTCCATGAAGAAGGGGTCTTTGCGGTTCGAGATCAAAACGCTCTACATCAAGCATTCCCCTGTCGCTGGTATCCATTATCACCGGTATTTTTAGCTCACGTGCTTTGTACCTGCACAATATCTTGATGTCTAAACCGTCGCACTCATCCACTAACAAATCAAGGTTACCATTTTTACAAAAATAATCATCCATGGTACTTTCAATCAACCCTTCAAAAAAACAAGTGACTTTTAGAAACGGATCAATTTCAGCTATTTCGCGGGCAGTTATAACAACTTTTGGCACACCCATATTATGAAGACCGGTTCGTATCCGGTTAAGGTTGCTTAGTTCAAGCACATCAAAGTCTGCAAGTCGTAATTCTCCAAATCCTCTTTCCATCGCAAGAGTAAGTGCAATTGACTGACCCACAGAAAGACCGATAATTCCGATTCTCTTTTTACTGAGTCTATCTCTTTCCGGTCTTGTTATTTTATATTGATTCCTGTTAGTGCGTACTTCAATGAATTCATCTTCATCCAATAAGTGCACAAGACGCAAGCTCCAGGGATAATAAACCCAAACGCCATAATCATAAATAGCCTTTCCTTTTAAATGATTGTTGATCTTACTTTCATACTCATCACCCTTTATCTTTATTGAAGGGTTTAGACTTTTAATAAGTTCCCGTAACTGGCTATAAATCTCATCATGAATAAATGATATATTCCCGTCTGTTTTTAGCGCGTTGAAAGCTGCCTTTTCTTCGGGTATATTCAATCTAAAAAAGGTCGGTTTATAAATCAGTTTATCTTCCGGTGTTATATACATTTGAGTATTGCTTTTTATCATGGGATAGCTATAAGAGAGGATTAGTAACTGAATAAAATTATCTACGGTGTTATAAAAAATTAAGCGCTGTTTCATTTACATCTTCCCTGGTAAAAGACTTTCCTGCGTTTGCAATGGTCTCACACAAACTCCATTGATCCAGGTTAGGAATTTCTATTTCATAGTGTATGTCTATTTCCTTGTCGCGCAATTTTTCTACCTGGATCGTATTTAAATTATCTCTTAATTTAAATATGGAGGCTCTATCTTCTTCCCTGGCTGTGCTTAAAATTTCCGGATCTTTTAATAACATTGTTGTTGCTACAAGATCTAGCTTGGGATAAAAGAAAGTGCCTTTATTGCCGATACTTTCTTCAATAGTGTAACCAAGATTTTCTCCCATTTTAACCGTATAAGGTGCACATAAAGCAAAAAGTGATTGTATACCCACCTGCGTTGAAATGGCCACACAAACACGCGATAAAAATATGCTGCCAACGCCATACCCGGCTATCTCCCGTGAATTCCATAATCCACATACTTCTCCTGTGCCATACCTGGCGTATTCCCTTACTAAATCGTATACATCCGGATCTAACATGCCGGTTGCCTGTTCAATCGGTAGTGGTTCATTTCCCCCTGCCACATGCAAACGTACTCCGCCGTATATTTTTTCTTTATCCAGCGATTCAACAATCATTACAAACGCTGCCTTATTAGTCGTCCAATTATTATTGGATGATGTTAATTTGGTAATGCCGATATTAGTTAAAACCTGGGCATGCCCCTGAACAAAAAGCTCACAGGATTTTGGATCATCAATTGCTCTGAATGCCCT
The DNA here is from genome assembly GCA_039921525.1 of Chitinophagaceae bacterium. Classification (GTDB taxonomy): domain Bacteria; phylum Bacteroidota; class Bacteroidia; order Chitinophagales; family Chitinophagaceae; genus JADCRZ01. Next base: position 16,639 of record JBDSBP010000445.1, read on the forward strand.
TAGCCTTACTTCGGGTTTGTCCTTATTTAAACCACCTTCCATTCATCAGTTATTTTACATGCCAAAAAAATTGTGGCAATTAGTATGAGGTTATCTTTAATAAATTGCCTTTTCATCATGTTCAGGCGATCAATACAAAACTCCCACAGAACGTAATCTTTAAAATACAGCTGTAAAACGGTAGTGTACAATATATTATTGTTCCTTTCCTCTAAAACGATAGTAAAAATACGTGCTTGAGGTATGAGTATACTGCCAGGGAAACGATGGCAGTTTGTAAAAATAAAATGTCCAGCTCCTTGTTATAAAGACTTCAGATAATACAACCAGTGTATAAGCAACATATGCATATAATGAAACAGGTATCAGACTGTAGTGGTAACTCTCTATACCACGTGCATTATGTTTAACATTAAAGTGTTTAGAGTTTCTACAAGAATACAGAAATATATTTATGCGATTTTATGAAATAATTATGCGAAAGCTGTGAATTGAAGCAGCGGCAATCGTTGTCTTACAGACCATGCCCGCGACGTGGCATTAAACCTCCACCCTTATTGCTCGTCTGATAAGTACCTTTCATCGAGACCCAAATAGAAGCAATATGCAAATAGTCATTAAATTTTCTCCTAAAGTTGCCATTTTAATAACAATCGGGGTGTTGTTTTCTTCTTTTTTTATTGTTCAGAAACCTGAAAATGGTTCCCTGCATTTCCCTTATAAAAAGGCTGGCCTTACCGAAAAACAGGCAGCAGCGCATTTATTAAGTCGTTTCTCTTACGGCGCTACTCCGGGCCAGGTGGATGAACTGGTAAACATCGGGCTCGAGAAATGGTTTCAGCAGCAATTAAATGCAGATCTTCCGGATGATTCACTTAATCTCAGGCTCGAAGGATTCGAAACGCTTAAAATGAGCAATACAGCCATCGTTAATAACTTCCCCAGGCCGGCACAGGTACTACGGATGGCTATTAAAGATGGAGTGATTGATAAGGATTCTATTAGTAAAGGAGATAAGAAAGATTTTAAAGAACAGGTAGCAGCATATGCAAAGCAAAAAGGAATAAAACCACAGCAGGAATTATTCCGTCAATTTATTAACCAGAAAATTTTAAGAGCAGCCTATTCCAATAACCAGCTCCAGGAGGTGTTAACGGATTTTTGGTTTAACCACTTTAATGTTTCCCTTACAAAAAATGATTGCGCTGTATTTATCCCTGCTTACGAACGGGATGTTATCAGGCCCAATGTGTTTGGTAAATTTGAAGACATTCTTTTGGCAACTGCCAAATCTCCCGCCATGCTTTTGTACCTGGATAACTTTAGCAGCTCGGCAGCGAATGCTGACGCCAGGCCGGCGACAAGGAGAGCACGCCAAAAACCAGGCGCGCAACCAGTAAAGTACTCCGATACCAGTTCTACTAATGATGAAAAGGCAATTAAAATTCAAAAAATAAAGAAAGCGGCGGGTCTTAATGAAAACTATGCCCGGGAAGTGATGGAGCTTCATACATTAGGTGTAGATGGTGGTTATACTCAACAGGATGTAACCCAGGCAGCCAGGGTGTTAACCGGTTGGACGATATATCCCATGAGTGATTACGGGTATGGTAATAACATTAAACAATTAATTGATCGGGTAGGAGAAGATAAATTGGCGCAACGTGGTTTTGTGCACGATGGCGATTTTTTCTTCGCGGTTAACCGCCACGATACTAACGAGAAAAAAGTTTTAGGTAACACATTTGCAGCAAATGGTGGTTACAATGAAGGCCTTGAACTTTTATATTTGCTGGCTACTAATACTTCCACCGCTAAGTTTATTGTAAGAAAAATTGCGGTGAGGTTTGTGAGTGATAATCCTTCGCAGGCCTTGATAGATAAAATGGTTAAGACATTTATCGAGAAAAATGGTGATACCAGGCAGGTGCTTCTTACCATGGTAACATCCCCCGAATTCTGGCAAAAAGATGCGTTGCGTGAAAAAACGAAATCTCCTTTTGAGTTATCCATAAGCGCTGTTCGAAGCCTTAATGCAAATATCATACAGCCTTATCAATTATATAACTGGATCACCAAAATGGGACAAAAAATGTATTTCTATCAGGCGCCCACCGGCTTTCCAGACAAGGGCACATACTGGATCAATACCGGCGCCCTTCTCAATCGCATGAATTTTGGTCTGGCGCTTGCGTCTCAACGAATTCCAGGTATCCAGTTCGACCTGGCTGCCCTTAATAATCATCGTGAACCGGAAAGCGCCGAAGCTGCCCTGGTAGTATATAGCAAACTTTTCATGCCGGAAAGAAACCTGGATGAAACCATAAAGCGCCTTACCCCTTTGCTAAACGACCCGAATCTTACCAAGAAAGTAGATGAAGCCGCAGGTAAGACAGTGCTACCTTCAGCAACAGCCATGGAAGAAAATGCAATGATGATGAATGAAGACATAAAAGAAAAAAAGCTTCGTGACAAGCCAGGTAAACGCGAACAACGGGCTAACGGTTACGCCTATTTGCAGCTGGTTAGGCCCAACAATTCCATGCTGTCGCAGGTGGTAGGTATCATCATCGGATCTCCGGAATTCCAGCGCAGGTAAACTGCAAAGAATTTTTTTAGTTTGCTGAAGTCGGCAGTCAATATATATCAATATTAAAAAATAGTCCCATGTCATCAAGAAGAGGGTTTATAAAATCGGGTGGATTGGTTCTTTTCGGAATCGGGGTTGGTGGCGTACCCCCTTTTATAGCACGGGCGGCCGGCAGCAATAAAATGGCAGCACCTTACAAGAAGAAAAAAATGATGGTTTGCATTTTCCAACGAGGCGCCATGGATGGATTGATGGCCGTTACGCCTTTTACAGATGATTTCCTGAAAAATGCCAGGCCGCGTTTGTTTATAGATGCCGCCAAAAGCGGCCAGGGATCGCCGTTGATTGACCTGGATGGAAAGTTCGGTCTTCATCCGGCCATGAAAGCGTTTGAACCGTTATTCCGTGAAAAACGCCTGGCTATTGTACATGGTATCGGATCACCCAACAATACTCGTTCTCATTTCGACGCCCAGGATTATATGGAATCAGGAACACCTTTTAATAAGGGAACAGCCAGCGGATGGCTCAACCGTGCAGTAGGCCTGCTTGGCCATGATGCCACTCCCTTCAGGGCAGTGAGCCTTACCTCTTCCATGCCGCGTTCATTTTATGGTAATAATCCTTCCGTTTCTATCAGTAACCTGCAGGATTTTTCGATACAGATGAGAGGAAATCCCTTGGGCGCCAATATGGCGGCAAAAAGTTTTGAAGACCTGTACGATCAAACCTCTTCCGGGTTGCTCAAAGAAACGGGTAAAGAAAGTTTTGATGCGGTAAAAATGTTGCAGAAAACAGACACACGTAATTATAAACCGGCCAATAATGCTCTTTATCCTAACACGGCTTTGGGCAATTCTCTAAAACAGATCGCCCAGCTTATCAAAATGGATGTAGGACTGGAAGTGGCTTTTGCTGAGTCCGGTGGTTGGGATACTCACTTTAACCAGGGGGCGGAAAATGGCATTTTCGCCCGTAATGTAACTGACCTGAGTAATAGCATATCCGCTTTCTGGGCGGATCTCGAATTATTCCAGGATGACCTGACACTGATGACCATGACTGAATTCGGACGAACAGTAAAACAAAATGGTACGGGCGGTACTGATCACGGGAGGGCGTCCTGCAATTTCATTCTGGGAAATGATGTGCAGGGTGGCATCGTTCATGGAAATATGCAGCCATTGGCGCCGGAAAACCTCGAAGAAGGAAGGGACCTTGCCGTTACAACCGATTTCCGGACTGTTTTTGGGGAGGTAGCTGATAAACATCTCAGGATCAGTAATGACCAGGTTTTATTCCCGGATTGGAAAGGGGACAAGATCGGTGTAATGCATATATAACGTAAAGGAATAACCGAATTAAAATTAAATAGTATGCTAGTAAAAATGAAATGCCTGGTGATTTTTTTTATGATGATGTCAATCATTTCATGTGGCCCATCCAGGGTGGCTGTAAGAGAAAGGCCTGTTGCGCCGTTTGTAGTTAGACCCACATCCCCTTATGCCAATGCAGTTTGGATAGATGGTGAATGGAAATGGCGGGGCGGGCGTTATGAATATATTCACCCACATTATGTGTCACCCCATCGTGGAAGGGCGTGGCTTCCTGGTCATTGGACATCTACGCGCAGGGGAAATGTGTGGGTGAAGGGGAGATGGCGGTAGAGGCAGGCTCTTGAATCTCGCATTAAGTGAGGCCAGGGTAATCTTGTTAAATTATGATTTTCGCATGGCGTGTAATTGAGGCTGACCGAAAACATAAAAGAGGGCCCTCTTTTTAGTCGGCACCAGCAAAATTTATGAGACCCAAAAGCTTAATTTAATGACATTGCCCCTTCGGGTTGGCTTGACTTTTTTCGTCTGAAAATACTCTACCCCAGAGTGCCTGGCTGCCATTAACATTAAATTCACCGCTTCCCAACCCTTTCCTACCGAATAATCCCCCGTGTTATGAAATAGCATTACTATTTTGCTGATATTCGCGGATTAGGAATTATTCAATGAGCAAAGAAGCAAAAAAGAAGTCCGACGTCAAACGCCCGCCCGGTATGTTTGGCCTGCTGAAACCTTATTCGGGGATGATCACCTTGCTACTGGTATTAGCGCTGTTGAGCAATGGCGTAAATTTATTATTACCCATGATCATCGCCCATGGTATTGATTCGTTTACTAACGGCGATTTTATATTAAGATCGATCGTACTCAAATTTTCGCTGGCGGCACTTTTCATATTTATTATTTCATACATACAGGGTATCATTCAAACCTACGCTTCCGAACGCGTGGCGAGAGATCTGCGAACACAGTTATCAGAAAAAATTTCCCGACAGAGTTATGCCTTTATCGAGAAGGCAAACCCATCAAAGTTGTTAACAAATCTAACCTCTGATATAGACTCCATTAAATTATTTGTGTCACAGGCCATTGTATCCATCATCTCCTCCGTTTTTATTATTATTGGCGCAAGTATTTTATTACTTGGTATTAACTGGAGACTTGCCCTTGCGGTGCTCACTATCATCCCTGCGATAGGGATCACTTTTTTTATGACGCTTCGTAAAGTGAGGGTGTTATTTAAAAAAAGCAGGGAAGTGATTGACTGGTTGAACAGGGTTATCAACGAAAGTATTCTTGGATCCGCATTAATTCGAGTAATAAATTCGCAACAACTGGAATTCGATAAATTTCTCGCAGCGAATACAGACGCCAGGAATTTAGGCCTGGGCATTCTTCGATTATTTGCAGGATTAATCCCCATTATCATTTTTGTGGCGAATCTTGCAACGCTTACCATCCTGTTGCTCGGTGGCCATTTTGTTATCGAGGGAAGTATGACACTGGGAGATTTCGCGGCTTTCAGCAGTTATTTATCACTGTTAATCTTTCCCATTATTTTAATTGGATTTATGAGTAATATCATAGCGCAATCCAATGCATCTTATCAGCGGGTGAGCCTGGTATTGGAGGCCCCGGAAACTATCGACGCAGGCACTGTTTCAGAAATTATACAAGGTGATCTCGCCTGCGAAAACGTTTTTCTTAGGTTTGGCCAGAAGCCGGTTTTAAAAAATATTTCCTTTTCAATTGATGCAGGATCAAAGATTGCTATAATTGGTCCCACGGCAGCGGGCAAAACACAACTATTAAATCTGCTGACCGGGTTAATAAAAGCGGATTCCGGAAACGTGCGATTTGATGGAAAGGATATTGAGGATTATAATAAAGAATCATTTCATCGCCAGGTGGGTTTGGTATTCCAGGATAGTATCATTTTCAACATGAGCATCCGGGAAAATATTGCCTTCAGCGATATCGTCACAGATGAATCGCTGGAAAAAGCAATCGTCACTGCAGAATTAAAAGACTTTATTGACTCCCTTCCACAGAAGCTGGGTACCATTGTTTCTGAACGAGGCTCAAGTCTTTCCGGTGGACAAAAGCAACGAATAATGCTGGCTCGCGCCCTTGCCATTAATCCGAAAGTTTTATTGCTGGATGATTTTACTGCAAGGGTAGATAACAATACAGAGAAAAAAATATTGCAAAATATACAGAAGAATTATCCCGGGTTGACACTCATATCAGTAACGCAAAAAATAGCTTCTGTTGAGCATTACGACCAGATAATTGTATTGATGGAAGGTGAAATTATCGCAATAGGCAAACACGATGAATTAATGGAAACAAGCACGGAGTACGTTCAGATATATGATTCACAACAGAGCACTACCAATTATGAATTACAATCTTGATACGCTTACGGATAAGGAACAAAAAACGGGGACTTATTCGGCACTGAAAAAATTATTGATTCTTATTTCAGAGGAGCGTAAAAATCTTATACTTGCCTGTATAGCTATTTTTATTAATTCTTCGCTTAGTCTTATAAGCCCATTTTTGATAGGGTATGCCATCGATCATTATATTGTCACCAAAAACTTTCATGGGGTATTACTCTTCTCTGGAATACTGGTCATAATATACCTGCTTGCACTATTGACCAGTTACCTGCAAACAAAACTGATGGGTGGGGTTGGTCAACGCATGTTGTTTACATTGCGAAACTCCGTGTTTAAAAAACTGTTGGAGCTGCCGCTTGCGTTTTTTAACCAGAATAAAGCAGGTGATCTTATTTCGAGAGTTAACAATGATACGGATAAATTGAACCAATTTTTTTCACAGTCATTGATGCAATTTATTGGAAGCATCGTTACGATGATAGGCTCCGGAATTTTTTTATTGGTTATCAACTGGCGACTGGGAGCAGCGGCACTGGTGCCGGGCGTGCTGATACTTGTTTTTACGCGCATTTTTTCACCGATGGTCAAAAAAAGAAATGCATTGAATCTTAAAAGCGTGGGCGGTATGAGCGCAGAGATTCAGGAAAGCCTGAACAACTTCAAGGTTATCATAGCTTTTAACCGGCGTGATTATTTCAGGAATCGATTTGACGAAGCTAACAGTGATAACTATTCAACCGCCACCAGTGCAGGACTTGCCAACAATATCTTTGTACCAGTGTACGGGCTTTTCTCCAGCATCGCCCAATTGGTTGTATTGGCTTATGGAATTTACCTGATCAGTGTGGGTGAGTTTTCCATCGGCTTATTGGTAAGTTATCTTTCTTATGCTAATAATTTCTATACGCCACTCCGGCAACTGGCGGCATTATGGACAAGCTTCCAGGTGGCTATGGCGGGTTGGGATCGGATCTCGCACATATTATCGTTGGAATCTGATATGCCCGTTTTAAAAACTTCGCCAGCTATGCCGGGTGCTCCTATCATGGAATTCAACAATGTACACTTCTCTTATCCGAACGGAAAAGAAGTGTTACACAATATGCTCTTTAAACTGGAACGTGGTAAAACCTATGCATTGATCGGCCCTACCGGTGGCGGTAAAACAACCACCTCCAATTTAATGGCAAGATTATATGATGCTTCAAAAGGTACAGTGTTGTTGGATGGTAAAGACATCCGATCGTACGATCCTGTGGATAGAACCAGGAAGATCGGTTTTATTCTCCAGGAGCCATTTCTATTCGCGGGCACTGTTAGAGAGAATATTTTGTATGGCAATGAATTATACAAAAATTTCACAGATGAGCAATTGACAATGGTGATACGGGAGTCTAACCTGGAAAGCATTTTGTTGATATTTGAAATGGGCCTGGATACAGTGATTCAGACTGGGGGGGAATCCATCAGCCTTGGACAAAAACAGCTCATTGCATTTATGCGCGCGGTGCTCCGAAACCCGGAAATGCTTATTTTAGATGAAGCTACGGCTAACATAGATACCATAACCGAACAGTTGCTTGAAGACATTTTACAAAAACTACCAATGGAAACAACCAGGGTAATTATCGCACACCGGCTGAACACGATAAAAAATGCAGATGAAATTTTCTTTGTAAACTCCGGCGAAATGATCAGGGCCGGTTCTTTTGATGATGCAGTAAATATGCTGCTGCATGGAAAAAGAGAAAGCTGAGGTTAATGGTTAATGGTTAATGGTTAATGGTTAATGAAATTTCAGAGCAAAAGTTAATATAAAATATTGAATAATATACACACTCTTAAAACTTTTTGATTGAAACAATTAACCATTAACAATTAACCATTAATATGTGGTGGATCTATGCTTTATTATCAGCCCTTTTCGCTGCCCTTACGGCGATCTTTGCGAAGATCGGTATTAAAAATATGGATAGCGACCTTGCTACAGCCATCAGGACGGTGATCATATTGCTACTCGCGTGGGGCATTGTTTTATTTAAACGCAGTGGGTCGGGAATTGCTGTTCTTTCAAAGCAGAATTGGACATTCCTGGTATTGTCTGGTTTGGCGACCGGGCTTTCCTGGATTTTTTATTTTAAGGCCCTGCAACTGGGAAAAGTTTCGCAAGTGGCGCCGGTAGATAAAGCAAGTGTGGCCATTGCGATTGTTCTATCTGTTATTTTTTTAGGGGAGCCCTTAACATTAAAAACAACAATCGGGGCTTTGCTGATAATAGCGGGAACTTTTGTATTTATAATTTAAAATTATGCCCCTTGCACCATTATGAAAAAAATAATTGGAATTATTACACTGGTTATAATAAACTGTTCACTTACCAATGCACAGTCAACCGCAGCCGTTAGCGGCCAAAGAGCCCTGATGATGTACAAAAATATATACCTCATTTTTTATGATAGCACGGAGAATTTGTTCCGGGAAACTAATAGGAGTAAAAACGAGAGATTACATTCGTACCTGTGGCCCTTATGTGGTTTGATCCAGGGAGCTAATGAATTGGACGCGTTATATGGCAGTCAGAAATTTATAATACCGGTAATGCAAACGCTCAATTTATATCACACCAACAAACCTCCTGTGCCTGGTTATGATTCTTATGTTGTAAAGGAAGGAGGCGGCGACAGGTTTTATGATGACAACCAATGGATAGGACTTGCATGCATAGACGCTTATAAACGCGTAAAAAATAAGGCCTGTTTAGATGTTGCCAAAGAAATGTATCGCTTTATGATGTCAGGGTACGATACAGTGGCTGGTGGGGGTCTATATTGGAAAGAAGGAGATCATACGTCTAAAAATACCTGTTCCAATGGACCAGGAGTAATCCTGGCTTTGCAATTATATTTGGTAGAAAAAGATAAAAAATATCTTGACACAGCCAAACTAATCTATGAATGGACACAAAAGAATTTACAGGCTCCATCGGGTATTTATTATGATGCCATCAAAATTCCAGGTGGAAGGATTGATAAACGTAGTTACACATATAATACGGGAACGATGTTACAAAGTGCAGTTTTATTGTACAATATCACGCATGAAAACGCCTATTTGCAGGAAGCTCACAAAATGGCAAATGCCTCTTTAGAATCTTTTTACAACGGTAAATTCCCGGGTAATTACTGGTTCAATGCAGTGTTGCTTAGGGGTTACATTGAATTATATAAAGTTGATAAGGAAAAAAGGTTTTTACAGGCATTTATTCAGGATGCTGACAGAATATGGAAAGAGGAAAGAGATGCAGAGAATTTGATAGGCACCAAACCACCCAAAAAATTTTTGGACCAATCGGCCATGTTAGAAATTTATGCACGTATTGCAAAACTGCAAAAAGATGGGTTTTGAGAGTACGCTCCGCCAAACCTATAAGGCTTACGTTTGAAATGTAAAGCTGCATCCAATCAAACCTTATAGGTTGATTTAAGCCCGGATGCGTTAACCTATAAGGTTTAAAGAACAAGATGTTATACTTGAAACGCACCCTTAGAGGTTTAAAGCAGGCCCTTGCCAACCAATGAATATAAAAAGTATGAAAGCAGCCACCATACACGACATTAAAGAAGAGTTGTCAAACCTTCCATCCACAAAAGTATTGGAACTCTGCCTGAGACTTGCCAAATACAAAAAAGAAAACAAGGAACTACTAAGTTATCTTCTATTTGAATCGCATGACGAACAGGCATTTATTGAAACCGCAAAAAAAGAGATAGAAGATTCTTTTGATGAAATTTCAGGGTTGAGCCTGTATCATGTTAAAAAAAGTCTCAGGAAAATATTGCGAACGATCTCAAAATACAGCAGGCATACCGGCACTAAACAATCTGAGTTGGAGTTGCTGATCCATTTCTGCAAAGAAGTAAAAAAGACGGGTATTCCATATAAAAAAAATACAGCCCTTAAAAATATTTACGAGCGGCAGATCTATAAGATAAGCAACCTCGTATTATTGCTACATGAAGATTTGCAATACGATTATAAAAAAGAAATGGAGAAGCTGTAAATAATTGTTAATGGTTAATTGTTTATGGGTGATATAATTTAAGAATTTATGAAACCTTATTACTAATTAACCATTAACCATTATATTTAAACCTTATTAAAACTGTTATGCGCTATTTGTTAAGTCTATTGATTATTTTCGCCTGTTTTTCGGCATCGGCCCAGGATATTGATTATCCTGATTATCGGAGTAAAAAAGATAATTTTTCCAAAATGCGGGAAAAGGATCTGCGGGGTGATATTGCTGCTTTCGCCATGGCTGGTATTGATGAAAGCACCGGAAAATTACCGCTGAAAAATATTCCTATGACCGATTACGGCAATAACTTTATGAAGTTTGAAGGAAATAAAATATCGGTAAGCGTTAAAGCCGGTTTATTTACTCCTGCCAAACACAAATTAAGTTATTATGATGAGAAATTTTTGGTGAAGATTGATAATAAACCCTACTATGGTAATTATGGGAAGGTTCCGAAAACCGTTATTGAATCAGTTACAATTTATGTAGATAAAGATACAGTTGTAATACCACCCATCGCTTTTTCAGATTTATATAATCCCGGTTTTATATACAAGGATGTATCGGGCACAGAACGTACGCTTAATAGTGTTTATTTTTCTCCTGATAAACGTACCATGTATATCTATATGTTAAATAAGGAAGAAAAGGGCGGCTATGAAGTTACCTGGGTGATACAGGATAAAAAGTACCTGCGACGGGTAGTTGATTTTGGTCTCCTAAAATAATCTGCGTATGCGTACTATCCTGGTAAGTACCCGTATATTGATCACCGATAGTAAGAAGATATTACAGGAGTATACATGAAAAGACTTAAACCGAAAACCAGGTGAAAATTTAATTAAATAATTTTCAATATCACTTTTTTTTGTAATTTTATTATTCACTAAAGAAAAGGAGGTATTCATGCAATCTGCAGATCAATCATGGACTCCTTCGGTAACTAACCGTTAACCGAATGTTCATAAAAATAATCTGATGACGCCCGCAAGCGTCAAAGCCACTAAGAAGTTCTTAGTGGCTTTTTGGTGAATAATATAAAACTCAGGGGCTGGATATTCCCTGCACCTCTAACTTATTTCTTCACAGTTATACTAACAGAGCTTGACAATTTTCCACCATACGAACGGTGAATACCATCAGCAAACTGCAGCGCCAATGTATGTTTTCCCGGGGTTAATTGTATGGTAGCTTCTTTTTGCCCCTTGCCATAATGAATATGTGTGCTGTCTTTCCCAACAACTATACCTGCTTCCGTAGAGTCACCGGCATCAATCAACAGATGGTGATGTCCTTTACCTGCCGTGATAACTCCCGCCGTATCAACTTCAATTCCGTCAGCACCAAATTCCAATTTTACAGGTGAACTAACTGTTTGGCCGTTTTTTATATTTTTAAAATATACTTTAGCACCTGCTGGTATGTCAGGCACCGGCTCATTGACAGTCATACCCATATCATGATGCATAGTGTCGGTCATAGTTGTGGTGGCCGAACTGTCTGCTGCTGTGTCTTTAGATTGATCGGCTCCTGAATTGCAGGCAGCAGCAAATGCCATGATAACTACGGCTGGAACGAAAAGTAATTTACTCATCTTAAAAAAATTTTGATTAATTAAATACAAAGGAAAGCTTTCCACGCTTTAATAAAAAGAATGCAAATATATAGGGATTGTGCCAAACTATGATAAAGGGGCACTTTCTGTAAAATGGCTAGGCAAATGTTATTAAACTCTGTTTGATTATCAGGACTGTGTATCCTTAATTATCCTAACGGTAACCAATAGCTGCCCAACATGCCGGAGAGTATGTTCTGCCGTGTGTACCAGTAACCCGATAACAGTTGAAGGTAGTTTAGTCCTGCCCACAACCCGAGGTTCTGCCAGGGACTGTTCCTCTATTGCCTTGAGTTGTTCCAGGCAGTTGTCTACCTGTTCATTAAACCGGGATATGAGTTCATTCGCTTCGCATCCTGGGTGGGGAGCTTCCTTTTCCGAAGCAAGTGCCTTAAGTTGGGCACTATTGAGCGCTTCCCCTTTTGCATAAGTGAAAAGCCTGTCTGCCACACCTGCCAGGTGCTGCAGGTGAAATCCCACTGATGCCACTCCTGATGGCCTTTCCCAAAGTAGTTTGTCAGGAAATCCTTCCATCAGGGTACTGACTTCCTCACGTGCTTGTAGCAGGGCATGAGCAACCGGCATTAATAAAGCAGGGATCCCGTTAATTGGTCCGCGCAACCAGAATTCTTCCATTTTAATAGTTAATTATTAATGGTTAATTCTACTTTGACAAGTTAAACCGGCTTTTATTATCAGTTGAAGGTAGTCGGCATATTCAAATTTACATTACCGGAGCCGCCGTTCA
>JBDSBP010000446.1:0-4958 GCA_039921525.1 Chitinophagaceae bacterium
ATTTGTAGAAACAAGTGGTTATGTGAAATTAGAAAGTCGAAAAGCGTGCCAATGATAGATATTGACGATTACCTGGAATATGCGGTACTTTCCCACGATCTGATCGTAGATTCCGTGGAAGCTGAAGACCCTTTACTGGAAAAACTCCCAATAGAAGAAGAAATTAAGTACTCAATTGCCTGCCTTGGCGATCCATGTAAAAGCCTGCTACTTGGATTTTATTACGAAAGGTTCAACATGGATCAGCTGGCAGAAAAGCTTGGTTTTAAAAATGCCCAGGTTGCAAAACAAAGAAAATTTATCTGCATTAAACGGTTAAGACAATCTTTCACGGAACTGCTAAAACTTAGTAAATCATGATTGACAATATAAATAATGAAGAACTAATTGAACAATATCTGCTGGGAGAAATGACGGGAGCCAGGTTGGAGGAGTTTAAATTGAAACTATTAACGGATGATCAGTTCAGAAATAAAGTCTCTATGCAAAAGGCCATTATACAAAATGTGAAAATTGAGGGCAGAATAGCTTGGAAGTTAAAACTTGAAGCTTATCATAAAGAACTGGATACTTCTTTAATGAAAGCGGAGCAAACAAAGATGCGGGCCGGTATCTTTCAAAAATTTACCAGGTTTCCAATAAAGAGATATTTTCAACCTGTAGCAGCTACAGTTGCCCTGGTAATTATTACCACCGTAACTTTTTTATCTGTAAACAGTTCCTCCGCAACCGATCGCATATTCTCGGAGTATTACCATCCATTTTCCAGTGTAGTCCAGGCAAGTCGTGAGTTGCCCAATAATTCGCCTTCACAAAAAGATCAGGCTTTTGATGCATACAACAGAGAACAATATTCCGAAAGCATCAAAATGTTTACTAATATACTAAGCTATGGATCTGACGAAACAGCAATTTTCTACCTGGGAAATGCCTATTTATCCACCGGAAAATATAAGGAAGCTGAAATTACGTTCACGAGGTATCTTAACGAATACAAAGAATTTGCTGTTGAATCAACGTGGTACCTGGCGCTAAGCTATTTAAAACAAAAGAAAACAAAAGAGGCAAGGCCTTTATTCGAACAATTATCTATTGGTGATAATGATTATCGCAAAAAAGCACAGGACATCCTGATTAAATTATAACATCTTTTTTAACCTAATATAAAACTTAAATGTATGAAAAAAGTATTATCCTATTTATTTGTAGCCACAATTTTTTTTCTTCATTCTTTTGATTCTGATGGACAGGAGGAGGTGGGCAGAAAGGGAAAGGAGTTGAAAAGTTACTTCCCTGAAAAAATTTTGTATAATGTGGTGGTACGACCTGAGTCGCCCAAAGTCATTGTTGAAGCATTTAAAGATAACCTTGTTTTTAAAATGGAAAACAAAGTTGTCGGCAACTTTATCATTATACACGGTCCACTGCCTGTACCTCCTTCGCCCTGTGAACCTGCAATTTGCCGCGAAATAACCTTTACTTTTGCGGGCAAGGGTAAGTACCTGGTTCTTAGCAAAAGCAGTAAAGATCCCGTTACATTTACGGGGAGTGAGATAAATAATCAATTGGCGAAATTGATAGATACTTCACCAAATAAACAACTCCTGCTAAGAATTATGAAACCGATTGACAGGTAATAATTTAATTAAATGATTATTGATGGTTACGCAGATTGATTATGTCGTAATTTAATTATCAAATAAGCCGATAATATTAAAGCGACAAAAACAATTAAAACATACACCGGGGTTTCTATCCCGGTTTTTTCCTGTACCACAGTATTCATATTTCCCATTGCCACAAATGCTGCCCAATTTACAGGATGAGCGCTTCGCCGGTCTGCATTTCGTAAATAATTGAGTTTCGATTGTCTTATGGCTGAATTTACTTTTTCACCTGCCGACAGCTCTTTATAAAAGTCTGTCATAACTTTTGCAGTTGAATTATCATTAACCTTCCATAAGCTCATAGTAATAGAAGGACAACCTGCATAAGCAAAGCCCCTGGCAATGCTATACATGCCTTCGCCTATATTTAATTTTCCTACTCCTGATTCACAGGCACTAAGAACCGCAAGCCTGGCCTTCATGGGTATATTATAAATTTCGTAGGGGTACAAACTCCCGTCATCAGAACTATCCTTACCGTTTTTAAAAATAAGCCGGGAGCTATAAGAATTGCTGCTACTGGCCTGACCATGAACTGCCAGGTGTAGTATATCGTATTTGGGAGCTTCTCTTTTAAATATATTTTCTGTGGCATCCTCCCCCAGGTAAAATTTCCCTGTCATATAAAAAGAAATGCCTTTTAGTTCCCTGGCAGAACCTGGCAAATCCGCCATTGAATAGTTTCTCAGTAAATTTAAACTGCCGGAACTATTTTTTTGAGTATCGTCTTTTGAAAAACTTAATGCCAGCACCTCAGAACTTCGACCAGAACTTTGATGCTTATAATTTTTAAGTAACAGGCGTGCCGAGTAATCATAGCTTATGGCATATTTATTAAGTAAATAATCCAGTGTTCGGTAATCAACCTCCTTTTCAATTACCGGTGATGTAATTAACGATTCAAAGGGAATATAGGAAAGAGGCCCGTCAGGTATTATTATTATGGCGGGAGCATCCTTGCCGTTGTATGGATCTAAAAGTTCGAGCATAGGTGCCACTAATTCTTTATAAACAAAATAAGAGTGCTGTTGGAAAGCTATAAAATCTATGTTTTTATTGTCTATAACATACCCGTTTACAAGGTTTAGTTGAAGCGAATCGACTTGTATACCTAACTCCTTGTTTTCAATTTTCAAGAGCTCCATTTTATCCCGGTAAATCCCCAATATATACACAGCTTTCTCACCCCAGAAATATTCAAGAATTATGGAATTATGATAACTGGAAAACTCCGTCAAACTGGTTACTGTAGTAGAATCTTTGAGTCGACTATTGCCAGGGGAATAACCATAATTTTTATATAAGGTATCGTCAAATGCGCTGATCCTCTCCTCTGTATTTTTCGTACGAGCAAGCAGGAAGCGAAGTTTGGTATCGTCCTGCTTGCCGGGACTATTCTCTTCTTCCAACCGACTCTCAAGATAAGTAAGTTCCTGTTGAAGCGATTTGTATTTTGTCTGATCTGTTACCGAAACTCCGGAATGATTAAAAATGTCACCTTTATTTCGCGCCTCCAGCAGTAGTGTTGATTTTCTTTGATCGATAAAGTTGAATAGTAAATCAAGATACTTTTTTTCCCGGGTCTTATAGTACAAAAATGCGGCACAATCAATGGTTTCTTCATAGATATTACTATTACTTTTTGTAAAAATGAGTTTAGTATTTTCCTGGCTGTACCGGTAAATAAACAAACTCATCAGCGAATCAGCCAGGCAATAATAGGCAAAGGATGTACGAAGAAGTTTGAGATCTGATGGATTTTGAAGATACAACTGCTTAAGCACCTCTGCCTTATCTGTAATTGCCAGGAAAGAGTAAAAGTTGACATGAATATTCGTGGTTAACGGAACTGCATAAAACCCGGAATCAACAAAATCAACAGCAGAAGCCTTGACCGAAGCGCCAAAATATTTCAAGGCAGAATCGAGCCTGCCTTGTTCTTTGTAAAGCCTTCCAATACCTTGAAAAGCTACTGAGGTTTCCTGGTGTTTATCCCCGTATGCTTTTTGTCTTATTTCAAGACATTTATTAAGATAGACCAGCGCAGTTTCATACTTTTTTAATTTGAAATATAGCATTCCTATTGAATAGCTGGCAGTGGCAATTTGCAAATCCTGGTTTCCGAATAGAGCCACGCCTTTTGTTGCTCCTAATACTTTCTTATAATATACCAGCGCTGAATCATACAATGACGCCCTGCTATAGATATCCCCTAATGAATTATAGTAAAATGCGAGATAAGAACTTTCGCTGCTATTCTTAACATTCATTTCAATAACGTTTTTTAATTGCGGGATAGCTTTTTGGTCCATCTCTTGTTGACTATAAATGCTGGCCAATGTGCCTTGTAATAGTTCGATCCAGTAGCTTTTAAAATTTTTAACCGTTTGCACATAGTCCAATGCAGCATAACAATAAGACTGGGCTTTTTCATAATCACTGATTAAGAAATAGAATTGTACCAGCTCATAATAACCTGGAGTTAACACCGATGTTCTTATAGAATCAGGAAGAGCCTCTTTCATTTTTATAGCAGCTAAATAATTTTTCTCCGCTTGTTCATTGTCAAATTTCAATTCAAAATAAACCTTTCCGATCGCCTGGTATACGTCGGAAGTGTAGATGTTAACAGCTTCGAAATTTTTCGATAATATTTTTAAGGCCCTATCATACATAACCAGGGAACTATCGGCCATCTTTCGCCTGTAAAAATATAAGCCATAATAATAAAGCGTCGCTGCCAAAAATGGATCATTAGCATTTAGCTTTTGAGTTCCCCTTTCCAAAGCCTTCTGTAGATATGGCAGGGCCTCCAGATAATTTTTTCTGGATATAAAAAGATAAAGCCTGGCTATATAGCTGTTAACCCAAACATAACCATCCCACAGCTGCTGATTTTCAAATTTAGTGGAAGCCTGGTTATAAAAGTAGATGGCGCTGTCGTATTTTTTTTCTTCATTTAACTGGTGTGCTTTTGTGAGGTATGCATGCTTGTAATAATACAGATCTACCTTTTCCTTCGGTCCAATTTGCGTTGTTGGAATATTTGTTGCCTGCTCTTTAAGATTGATCCAAAAAAGTCTATATGCAAGGACGATGGTTACCAACAGTATCGCCAATATGGCTATCCATTTTGTTCTTTTATTATAGTAGCTGGTCATCAAAGCTGTTTAAAAAGTTTATAAAATTTTAATAGTTTCCCTATAATGCTCATTGACAATTACTTCATATAAATCTGTATTCGCTCTAAAATAGTTGATTTATAAAAGCATCCTGCATCCAGATCTTTCT
>JBDSBP010000447.1:0-10588 GCA_039921525.1 Chitinophagaceae bacterium
GCTAATAAAAATATATCTTCGCATCGCGAAACTAAAATTCAACTTCTACTATGCAACCAATATATAAACGCATCCTGTTGAAACTATCTGGGGAGTCATTAATGGGAGATAAAAGTTTTGGGCTAGATTCTACTGTTATTTCCAGGTATGCTCAGGAGGTTAGATCGGTGATAGATTTAGGCGTGGAGGTTGCAATCGTAATTGGGGGCGGTAATATTTACCGGGGCATGAATGAGGCCGAAACAGGTATTGAAAGAGCCCACGGCGATTATATGGGGATGCTGGCTACCGTAATCAATGGAATGGCGGTTCAGGCAGGTCTGGAAAAAGCCGGTATATTTACGCGTTTACAGAGCGCCATTAAAATGGAACAGATTGCGGAACCATATATACGACGCCGCGCCATGCGTCATCTTGAAAAAGGCAGAGTAGTTATATTTGGCGCCGGCACCGGCAATCCTTATTTTACCACAGATACGGCTGGCTCATTAAGAGCTATTGAAATCAAAGCCCAGGTGATCCTGAAAGGTACAAGAGTAGATGGAATTTATACGGCTGATCCCGAGAAAGATCCGACAGCCACAAAATTTGAACAGATATCTTTCGCTGAATGTATCGCCAATAACCTGAAAGTGATGGATATGACTGCATTTACGTTATGCATGGAAAATAAACTCCCTATTATAGTTTTCGATATGAATAAACCGGGTAACCTGTTAAAAGTTGTAATGGGTGAAAACGTGGGCACACTCGTGAATGGTGAGCCATCAGGCAATACCAAGTTTATTCCTGTTTCATAAAATGCCTAAAAATGTAATAGAAGTTACTATCTCACCAGGTAGTAAACGTATCAAATCAACTTTTTTTGAAGGGTAAATTTTTACACTATGTCATCTATAGCCGACCTTAGGAAGGAGTACCAATTTCAGGTTCTAACCGAAAAGGAAGTGGAGGTTAGCCCCATACATCAATTTGAAAAATGGTGGAAGGAAGCGATGTCAGCACAGATAGTGGAAGTTAATGCCATGACCCTTGCTACTGCGTCAGCCGACGGGATTCCTTCTGCAAGAATTGTATTGTTAAAAGGATTTACCGTAAAAGGGTTCACTTTTTTCACTAATTACAATAGTTTTAAAGGGCAACAACTGGCTGAAAATCCAAGAGCCTGCCTGGTTTTTTTCTGGAAAGAACTCGAACGACAGGTTCGTATTACGGGGGTAGTAGAGAAAGTAAGTGAGGAGGAAAGTAACGAGTATTTCATCATTCGTCCTTATGGTAGTCGTATCGGAGCCTGGGCCTCGCCTCAAAGCAAAGTAATTAAAGATCGTGCCTGGCTGGAAGCTGAAGAATATACTTTTCAACAAAAATTTGCCAATAAAGACATTGAACGACCCAGTCATTGGGGAGGATATATTGTAAAACCTATTTGCATAGAATTTTGGCAAGGGCGACCCAGCCGTTTGCACGACCGCATTCAATATATGTTATTGGAGAGTGGGAGTTGGAAAATTGAGAGACTGGCGCCGTAGACATCTGTTGATTAAATAATCAATTGGCCACAAAGACACCAGGAAACACGAATCTATTTATCTATTTTCCTTGTGCTTCCTGGTGCCTTCGTGTCTTTGTGGCCTTTCTTATTAGAATACCCAACACTCTTAAACGGTTGGTTCTTTCTTTTCTTCTTCTACCTTCTTCTTAACAACTGCTACTCTTGCGGGCCTTGACTTACCAAATGAACCTTTAAATATTTTTCCTTTTTTTGTTTTTTTGTCGCCTCTTCCCATAATGCTTATTTTATTTGTTGCTGTTTATGTTGCAGGACAATTTGATATCCTCATGCAAAAGTGCAACATTTTTATTGAAAACGGAGGTAAACCTTTAGATACTCCAGGGGGGTATTAAAATAAAAAAGCAAGAAGCATGTGTATGCTTCTTGCTTTAATCCAGGTTGCAGCATTATAATTTAGCAGAAAGTTCTTTACCTGCTTTAAATTTTGCCACTTTTTTAGCTTTAATTTTTATGACAGCACCTGTTTGAGGATTACGGCCGTTACGTGCAGCTCTCTTGGATACAGAGAAAGTTCCAAAACCTACCAAGGTAACTTTACCACCACCTTTTAAGGTTTTAGTAACTGCTTCAACGAAAGAATCCAAAGAAGCGTTTGCCTGTGTTTTTGTAACACCAGCATCATCAGCAATCTTTGTAATTAATTCAGCTTTGTTCATAGTGAAGTTTTTTTATTTTTTAATCAGAACAAATATAGATGCTTTTTGCATCCAACGAAACTTTTTTGTAAATATCGCATAAATACAAAACCGCTATAACGCACGTGGAGCAAGGTTTTTGAAGAATTTATATTGTTAAATGTTTGAACTTTGTTACAACCAGTAACCCTAAAATGCAGCACTGTATTGAATTTCGGGCATCGTAGGCATAATATCCTTACCAGTAAAGGGTTTTGAAGAATTTACAAAATATATTCATAAATTTTTAACCTTTTTTTGTTATCCACAATTATTGCACAACCTCCATAATAGTGCTGAAACCAACCGTTTTATCGCCCCATTTACTAAATTCCTTTTCACTTTGAATCGCTGACCGGCTCTCAATAAACAGGTTATAATCGTCAATAGTATCGGCGTAGTATTGAACAGCGTAGGTTGGTCCCTCCAATTCATCTACCTGTAATAATCTTAGTATGCGGGATCCACTAAAATGCCCGGTGGCCAGCATGCCAGGAATTTGGTCTTGTTTCACCCATTGCAACCACTCCTCATGAATCGACCAATCAACGTTTATCGTTACATTATAAATGATCATGTTTAATAATTTTCGCACGCCGAAAAGATTTGGTTGTTGATGTACATTGTAATATGTGAGCCAGAGGTCGTTTAAACTTATAAGGTTTGCTTTCGTAGTGCCAGCACTTTGGGATTCAACCCTTATTAATTTTAAGTGACCTCCCGCCAATTAATCTTAACTCCGGGTTACATCTTATTCTTACCCGACACTTCCTTTGTCATCCTTAATGTGAGCATGAGCAAAAGTGCAAGCACTGCTATGATTATGATCCACAATACCAGCATATTTTTACCTTTGTTTTGTTTACTGTCGGGCTTTTCATAATTAATTTTTATAATGGATCCTATATTTATTTCTGTGGCGGCATTATGGATACTATCCTTAAAAAACTCCAGGTCATAACGGGGAGCCCCAGTCGTAGAATCACCAAATGCTAATTTATATTTAATGTCCGGTTCCAAATAGGTAAGCAGATATTTATTGAGCTGGTAAGCTTTTGCTGACCGGATCTTTAATGGCGGGCTATCCTCGTTTTCAATTTCCAATAGTAGTTTTTTTGCTTTTGAATTTATTGTATAACTGGGATCAACATCCGAACTTATTGTGTAGGCACCTATATTTGTACCTATCCGGCCATTTGTTTCTTGCATAGACATCCGGCGCCTAAAAAATTTTGGCCCAAGAATCTCTAGTTTTAGCTTATTCAGGATATATCTATCATTAAATTCGAGATGTACGTAAGATATTTTGTTGGAACTATCTGTCTGCAAGATAACAGGATCTGGAATATCAAGATAGCTGCCAACCCGGTTGAGACCTTCATACACTCCTACCTTTACTATGTTTACAGGCAGCAGATCTTTACCGTTGATAACTATTTCAAAAAAATTATAAGAGCTGTTGGGAAAGCTTAGTGACTGAATAAAACGATCCTGTTCCTGAACGTATAAATTGCTTAAAGTGATATTTTCCCTGATCACAAACCATTGTTTCTGGTCATCGCTTCCACTTATTGCAACTGTTCTTTCAGCATCAGCATTTTTTATTATAAGCAATAATTCATTAATTGTTTTATGCAGCTGATTTTGAATGACAATATGTGTTTGTTTATCAGCTTCTTTTTTAACAGCCAGGATGGGTAATTCAATAAAATTTTTGCCCTGGAATTCCGGTTGATCTGATTTAAGAATATAGGGAACCTGTTTGCTTTTATCGTCCAGTATCCTGATATCATTTAATTCGTTTTTGCATTTGGAAAGGATAGCTGGCTTCAATAAAATTTTATAAAAGCCCGGCAATTTTACATTGTTTATCGAAGATTCGTATTGAAAAGTCGATTGTGCCTGGCAATCGATCAATTGAACTAAAAAGTAAAAAAACAATAAAGATTTATGCAGAAGGTTTTTTCTCATCTTCAATGATAATTTTTTTAAGCCGCTGGTACATGAAAGAGATAACTAATAACAAAATTCCTAAACTGAAAAAGGCAGCAATCTTTCCAGCCACAGGAATATTACGTATATCAAAAAAGAAAAGCTTTATCAATGTAATTGAAAATAGGGTTAGCGAGATGATGCGCAGCGACCTATATTTATGCCGCATGCCAAACCACATAAAACCAAAAGAACATAATCCCCATAAAACAGGTAACCCTGTCTTTATATATACTCTTTGAATCTCGGCGAGTGAGCCATTCTTATCGTAGAATAAATTATTGACCAACAAATGTATTTCCGAACTTAAATAAATAACCACCACTATACAAATTATCCAGGTAAGCAGGTTCATGTTGCTTTTGATAGTTGACTGGCTGGAACGTAATAGTGCTATTAGCTTATACACAATGAATGCTATTAGCAACGCTTCTAACCAATGAGCAGTAAAATGCCGGATGAGTCGCTGTTGTTCGAGCAGGTTTCTTTGTACTGCAAACACATCCGGCAGAGAAATTAAATACACGAAAATGCATACAGCCAATAAAGCTGTTTTGATATAAAAGTTTAAAGGAAGAGAAGGGATTTTGTCCGTGATCAGAATAAACAAACATACATAAGCAAACGTGTAGAGTAGCAAATACAACACCTGAAGGTTGAAGCCAGCATAATAATACTGAAACTGGTGATTGATCTCGAATGCGCCTGCGGCAAATAATAAAACGATGCCGGCAATCCGGAAAACGTTGTAAGGAATACGGATACCGCTATGCGTAGATATTTCCTTTGTTTCCTTTTTCCTCAATAGAAATAATAAGTAAGAAGCTATTGCCGCAAAGATGGAAGTTATGAAACCTTTATTAACGATAATAGAAACCTTATTTGATCCAATGCCGTACACATTTACCCAATCCATCAATAAACTAATTAACATGGCAATCCAAACCAGCAAAGAGCCGAACCGTATGATACGAATCTGCGATTTCTGGTACAGCCAGAATAATAAGACCGCTTCTGAGGCCCAGAATAAAGTAATGTTATTGCCGTTTAGCTGGATAGGTGCCGTTAAGGAAATAAAGCTTAGCGTGATGCCAATTAGCAGGTACAATATATTATTATCAATCTTCCTTTTCCTTAATAGGATGTAGGAACTAGCCAGGTTAAAAATACCTATACCCGCTGTGAATAGTCCCAGGTAAGCATCAGCCTCCATCATCTTTAATAAATACAATCCTGCCCCAAAATAAAGGCATGTATTAGCGAGAAGAATACCAAAATCGGAAGCTATAAATTTCTTTTTCTCACGGATATTATGTGCAATGTTAATGATAAAGAACAGCAGGTAAAATAAGGTAGCAAACAAGAAACCATTGCGATAGGTGCCAGGGGCAGGCTTATATTCAAGGGTAATTAACCATGAACCGAATAAAAGCACCGTAAATATAAATGCCAGCAGGTTTAGCAGGCGCCAGGCCTTATAATAAGCGATGATCAGCAATCCTGTATTTAAGATGATGAGGTATGAGAACAGGATTTTATAATTACCACTGCCTGTGCTCACCATAAAAGGAGTAGCAAACCCACCTATTAGTGCAATAATAGCCACTTCCTGCCTATCGTATAAAATGGACAGAGCCACCGCAAACCCCGTGATCACAACCATTATAATGAAGGCTATCGTTTGACTAAAAAGATGAAATTGATGAAACCCCAGTGTGATAGTAAAATAAAAGACTGCTAATCCACCGCCCGCTAACACAGAACTGAAAGCCTTATAACTTTTTCTTAAAACGTGCGCCACACCAACAAGAATGGCACCGCATAATATCCCGATGCCTACCCTCCCCACCGGACCGATCCAATCTTTGTCTATTGCAAATTTTACAAAGTAACCGATAGCTAAAACCAGGATTACAATTCCAATTTTGCTAACCAGATTTTCCCCAATAAATTTCTCCATATCGGGATTAAGCTCCATGAAAGAAGGTTTATGTGTCCGGGCAGCTTGTTGCGATGCGCCACTTAAAGGCTGTTGCCCGCTCACAGTTGTCCGCTCACCCACCGAAGCAACAGCATCGGAGGGCCCGGTTGCTTCCAGAACGACCTCCTGCTGGAGGATAATTTTCTCCTCCTGTTCTTCTGACTGCTGTAATAAGGAAGTCAACTCTTCAGATAAAGGCCTTTTTTCAGTATCCTTTATTTCAGGCTCTTCGATCTTCGGGATAGTGGCAGTCGGTGATACCGGTATAACAGGAGTTATTATTTGTTTTTCCCTTGCAACAGTTACTTTTTCTTCCGTTGCTTTAAAAAGCTGTTGTCTTAAGCGGAAGATCTCTGCCTCTACCTTTTCAAGACGGCTGTTGACATTGCCCTTTAATGAAAGGATCAAAAGCAATATAACAATGAAAAGCAATACGGATAGTACTTCCATGGCGATTAGGTATGAGGTGTGAGGTAGGAGGTATGAGTATTGGCAATCTGCCTGTCAACTTCATACGGTACTCAATTCAGGGTTAAAAATAGTTTTAATCTTTCTTTGTTATTTACAATTGTTGTTCTCTGGCATACTCCTCACACCTCACACCTCACACCTCTAACTCCAAATATACCGGACAATGATCACTATGTATTATATCTGGCAGTACGGCAGCATGTTTGATGGCGGATTCTAAATTACCAGTAACATTTATGTAATCAATCCTCCACCCCTTATTGTTCAACCGTAAACTGGGAAAACGCTGGCTCCACCAGCTGTACTGATGTGGTTGCTGATTTATTTTCCTGAATGAATCAATGAAACCGTTCTGCAGGAATCTATCCATCCAGGCTCTTTCTTCCGGCAAGAAACCGGAAGCCTTTTTATTCCCCTTAGGGTCATGAATATCGATATCCTTATGCGCAATATTATAGTCGCCACAAACAACCAGCTTTGGCCTTTCCATTCGCAGTATTTTTAAATAATCCATCAATTCATTTAACCACACATATTTATATGCTTGCCGCACCTCGCCGCTGGTGCCTGAAGGAAAATAAGCATTTATCAGGGTGAGGTCTCCAAAATCCATTCTTATCACCCTGCCTTCCGCATCACTTTGCATAAAACCATTGCCCAATTGAACGAAGCCAGGTTTAATTCTAGTAAATACAGCCACGCCACTGTACCCCTTCTTTTCAGCGGAATACCAATAATCTTCATAACCCATCTCGACAATTTGCTTATGGTCTACATTTTCCTTTTCGGTTTTAGTTTCCTGTAAACAAATAATATCAGCAGGCGATGTTTTTAGCCAATCATAAAACCCTTTTTTTATAGCTGCCCGGATACCATTCACGTTGTAAGAAATAATGCGCATCGTATTCATTTATTTCACTAAATTAAAATTATTAATCATTAAACCGGCTAATTAAACATTGAATGGTAACACGTATTTTCAATTAGCGTGTATATTTATGTTTTATCCGTTTTATTATGGCGTTATCAAAGCGAATTATTCCTCCTAAAGTACAGGTTTACCTGGATGGCCCCAAAAGCCGTACTTATGAATTAGGGTTTGCTATAAAGGTCTTCTTCCAGTTTATAAAAGGGTTCCGCTGCCTTCATTTTATAGGTCCCTGTGTTACTGTTTTCGGATCAGCCCGGTTTAAGGAAGACCATACTTACTATATAGCTGCAAGAGAATTTGGAAAACGAATCGCAGAAATGGGATTCACTACCATGACAGGTGGAGGACCAGGCATTATGGAAGCCGCAAACAGGGGAGCCTTTGAAAATGAAGGGTATTCGGTAGGTTGTAACATAAGATTACCCTTTGAACAAAAGGCGAATCCTTTTCTTAACTTGTCGGTTACTTTTGAACATTTTTTTGTTAGGAAAATGTTGCTAGCAAAATATTCCTATTCCTTTATTATTATGCCCGGCGGATTTGGAACGATGGATGAATTTTTTGAAACAATCACTCTTATTCAAACCAAAACTGTTAGTCAATTCCCTATTGTTCTATACGGCATGGAATTCTTTCAACCCATGATGGAATTTATTCAGTCGATGGTGGAAAAGGGAACTATTTCAAAAGAAGATCTAGATCTTGTTCTACTGACAGATGATATTGAGGAGGCCATGAATCATATACAAACTTATGTTACTAAGAATTATACTATTAAACCGAGGAAACGATTTTGGTGGTTACTGGAGAAGATTTGATAGGGCTGTCTGCTATCAGCGATCAGCTTTTGGCTCCAGATGTGAGATTTCGTTTTGTAGTGCCGATATATCATTAATAAGGTCAGCAGAGGTTTTAACGGAAAGCCGATAGCTGATACCCAGAACATTAATATTTAAAACAAATGACAATGAATGAAAAAATTAAAACAGTTATTTTTGATTTGGGTGGAGTATTGATTGACTGGAACCCAAAATACGTTTACTCTAAAGTTTTTGATAATGAAGAAAAAATGAATTGGTTTTTTGAAAACATCTGCACCAGCGACTGGAACGAAAAACAGGATGCGGGCAGGTCTTTACAGGAAGCAACGGAAGAACTGGTAGTGCTATATCCTGAATATGAAAAGGAGATAAGAGCTTACTACGGCAGATGGGAAGAGATGCTGGGTGGCGCTATTCATGAAACGGTGGAAATTTTGCAATCTTTAAAAGCTTCCGGTAAATTTAAATTGTATGCCTTAACTAATTGGAGTGCTGAGACTTTTCCTGTGGCTCTGCAACGATTTGATTTTCTGAAATGGTTTGAAGGAATAGTGATGAGTGGAGAAGAAAGAACGAGGAAGCCTTTTGCAGAGATATACCAGACACTGCTTGACCGTTTTAACGTAAATGCAGATGAAGCCTTTTTTATTGATGATAGTATACGTAATATTCTAGGCGCGGAAGCTGTTGGAATTAAAGGAATTCATTTTCAATCGCCAGATCAGTTGGCGCAGGAATTACAGAAAGCGGGTTTACTTGTTAATTATTAATTATTAATTGTTATTTGTTAATTCTACTTTGACAAGTCATGAAGTGTTCTGTTGCATCCCTGTGGAGAAGGCACGGAGTTTCTCGGAGGGCCTCCGTGTATCTCCGTGAACCCTCCGTGCATCTCTGTGTAACAAATATATCTCGCAGCCTTAAAGAATGTTCGAAACAGACCGGTTACTTGTCCGTAATTGAAAAATTACCTATTCGCAAGTTGTTCTATAGAGTAGATTAACGGGCTTTATACTTTTTTGTGAAGCTTTTTATGCAGATAATACCGCTCGGGTGATGTAAATTTGAATATGCCGACTACCTTAACCGATCACAAAAAGCTGGTTTGACTTGTCAAAGTAGAATTAATTATTAATTGTTAATTGTTAATTCGTTACCGACCACTAGCAACCGGCAAATTATAGCTAACCATTTATAATTAACAATGAATAATTGACCAAACATTGGCTAATGGAAATTGAAGAAGAGGAAGAAGTAGATGATGAGGAGCGGACGAAGTGGATAAGGATATTGATAACTTTCTATAGTATCGATTTCATTATCTGTCTGATGGCAAATCTACTGCATTATTTCCAGGGTCTTAACTGGTTATTTATTATTGAAGTTGTCCTTGCCATACTCACCTTGATCTTTGTAGTTATTGTAAGAAAAGATTTAAAACCACTTTTTAAATGGGAAAGTTTTACAGTGCCGAAGGCGTTGGTTTATTCTTTTGCAGCTATTATGTTTTCCATTATTGTCAACATCACTATCAAGTGGCTGAATAAAAATATTTTTGATGAGAACGTTTATTATTATCGTTCCTTCCGACATCTGCCTTACCCAAGACTAGGCATGATACTACTGGTAGCATTATTACCGGCAATATTCGAGGAATTAGCATATAGGGGAGTTATCCTGCAAAGTCTTTTTAAAATTGCGAATGAGCGTCAGGCAATATTTATAGCCGCCTTTTTATTTGCGGTTATACATATGAGTTTCATTTCTTTCTTCTGGCTGCTACCTTTCGCTATCTGGTTGGGTAATATAAGATGGAAAGAACAAACCATCTGGTACGGCGTGTTGATACATTTCTGTTTTAATGCTACCGCTTGTTTGTTCGAGTTTTATGAACTGCGGCTGTTCTGATTCTTAGCTTTCAGCTCTCAGCTATCGGCTATCGGCTGTCTATCACCAGTTTATTAGCTCCTGTGTTTTAGTCATATCGGACTAAATAAAAATTGACGAGCATAGCTGATAGCCGATAGCCGAAAGCCATAGACTAGTATCATGTCAAACATAAACTGTCGGTTATTTTGGCTATCAGCCTTCAGCAGTCAGCTATCAGGAAAACAATGCTACAATTAGTTTCCTCCTGATAGCTGA
>JBDSBP010000448.1:0-32391 GCA_039921525.1 Chitinophagaceae bacterium
GACGCCCCCGGGATGATTAATTAAGAAGTCCCCTTGCTTTTAAAAATCTTTTTTACAAAATCCCCGGCTTTACCAAACAACTCCGCATTTTCTTCAGATGGCTGCAAGTCTGCATTTAATTCCTCCACATGTTGTGCAGGGTACAATATTATATAACTGTTATTTTTGAAGTATCGGGTTAAGTAAACGGGTAACTTATCGAGATAGGGAATATATGATAAGTAGCCTTTTCGGGATGATATAATTATAAATAGATCATCTTGCTTTACCTCCCTGGTAAAAATCAGGAACTCCTCCCAATTTTTAAACGGCTGAAAGGAAACGGATACCGGATTTTTTTGTTGGATGTTTAAATTATCAATAATCTTGAGTGTTTCAGGATTAGCGTAAACAAATAGAGGGAGACCTGTTTTCCTGGAAATATCCTGCATACTGACCCACCAGTTTTGAAAGCCTAATTCATATTCAGCTTTTTCAGGCACCACTATAACGATCCGGGCAAGTGTGTTTATTGGTTGAGCACATTTATAAACCAGTATCATTTCACCCACCCGTTTCAACACCATTTCTGTCACTGATCCCAAAAAGTCATTCCCCTCCTCTGAAAGGTGATGCAAGCCTACTATTAGTTTTTTAATATTGTGTTCTTTTATCGTGTATATGATCCCGTTGCCAATGTTTAGGTCAAATCTCGTAATGGGAATAATGGAGTCATCTGTTGCCGCCGCATGTTTTATGACATTGTCCATCATTTTTTTACCTTTCGCATGTTCACTACCGGTAGCATCCAATTCGTCAATTACATGTAAAGCATAAATGGGCGTCGGGTTATTGCGTGGTTTTAATATTAACCCAAGTTCCAGCAAATTAATAACCGTTTCCGGGTAAGCCAGGGAGATTAATATCCTGTCATTTAAAGTTGTTTCATCATCAGGCCTGGAATTATTTTCCAATACCGATATTTTCCTGGATGCACGCTCAACGCTGAAAGAACTGATAGTGCAGGTAACCAGGATCATGAGGATGGCGCCGTTTAGAACATCTTCATTTAGCAGGCGGATAGGATCGCCGCTGGCGGTTTCTCCGAGTATCACGTTATAACCAACTAATACAACGGCAAGTGTTGCGCCCACCCTGGCATTACTCAGCCCAAAAATAATCTGGCGTTCATTTGCAGTAAGTCTATATGTTTTTTGTGTCAGCCATGCAGCTATAAACTTGCCTGTTACCGCAAGAACAATCATTAAACCAGCCACTTTAAGTGCGCCTAACCCTTTAAAAAGTACGCTGAAATCTACCAGCATACCCACTCCGATCAGGAAAAAAGGTATAAACAATGCGTTCCCAACAAATTCTATCCTGTTCATCAGCGATGATGTGTGTGGTATAAACTTGTTGATAGCTAACCCTGATAAAAAAGCGCCAATAATTGCTTCAAGTCCGGCGGCTTCCGCAAGAAATGAACCTAAAAAAACGATGGCCAATACAAAGATGTATTGAGATATATTATCATCAAATTTTTTGAAGAACCAACGGGCTACAATGGGGAACAGAAAGAATACTATGCCCCCGAAAATGAGCGAGGAAATTATAAGTCTTAGCCAGAAAGCTGCACTTATTTCCCCCTTATACATTCCTACAATAGCCGCCAGGACAAGTAGTGCAAGGATATCTGTTATAATAGTTCCGCCAATAGTAAGGGTTACAGCCCTTATGCGATTGATTCCATAACGGCTGGTAATGGGGTAAGCCAGCAACGTATGAGAAGCCAGCATACTTGAAAAAAGTAACGATGTCGGGAATGAAAAGTTCAAAAGATAATAAGCCCCGATAGTGCCTAAAATCATTGGAACCATAAAAGTGAATATTCCAAACACCAGGCTTTTTGCCCGGCTTTTTTTAAACTCTTCAAGATCTATTTCCAGTCCCGCTGTAAACATGATGTATAGCAACCCAACGGTGCCAAATAACACAATACTGCTGTCACGTAATAACAAATTAAGACCGTATGGCCCGATGACGATTCCCGAAAGTATCAGGCCGATAATGTGGGGCATCTTCAGTTTGTTCAGCAGCAAGGGCGCAAACAAAATAATAAAAAGAACCAGGGAAAAGATGATTACCGGATTCTTTAATGGCAATGAAAAATCAATATTGAGCAGGGTAAGCATATATTGTATATGATCGTTCGGGGGATTACAGTTGCTTCTTTAATTGCATGGCATAAATTACCTGGCAGTCATCTTCTCTGATAATCTGCCTTTGTCCCTCCATTTCATCTTCTTTCGTTGGTTGAAGCCTTACAATCATTTTGGTTGAACGACCTGCCGCTGTACTATCCTGTAAAGCCGCCAGTTCTATGATCTCGCCCACATATTTTCCTGAATATATTCTGCCGGTTTTATCACTACTGGTAGATTTTGCAATTATTAAACTATTCTCCTGGGATATATCCCATTGTTCTGTTTTGGTATCACCAACAGCCGATGTTGAACAGGTAGTTTCCGTACAATTCATTTTAACCAACCACATGCCTTTTATCACCGGGCGCGTCGCTGCAAGGCTGTCATTCATTAACTTTAGAGATGCACTGTCAACTTTCTTTTCTTTCAATGCCAGGGCAGACTCTCTCAATGCCAATGATTGCTCCTTTAGAAGAATATCCTGTTCTTTCTTAATCAGCATCATTTCTTTTTGTTCCAGCATCCTGGCCTTTTCTGAATTTTCGCAAGAAGTAAAGCACAAAATAAAAATTATATACACGAAGTGCCTCATATTATTTTTTTTATCGTTCTGTAAGAAATTCTCATTGTGTGTTTTTTAATGATCTTCACGCCGTCTGGTACTTACCGTTTAATTTAAGATTTTGAAGGTACATATTTAACTCCAGCCACCACTCGCAGACCGATATAAATCTACCTGTGACTGAAGTGTTGATTACTTATAAAAAAACGGAATATCCCAGGGAGTAAAATCCCGGAACTGTAGACCATTTGTGATAAGTGGATTATTTGTTCCTGACAGTTGAAGCTTTTTTATTGCCTGACAGATCTTGAAAATCACCGTCATTGACCCAGCGCCATTGTAAGCTCGTATCTTTAGCCAGGTATCGTTCGTAAAAATGGATTCCGGATTTATCTGCATATTCATACCTGTCAAACAGGTATCCTTTACCCAGCACCCGGGGATCCTCCTGCCGGTTAAGCTCGTTCAGCATTTTAGTTCGAAGTTCTGCGAGGTTGCTTTTGTATAGAGGATCATTAGCCAGGTTATGCAAACAATCGGGATCTTTTTTGATATCGTAAAGCTCTTCGCCAGGACGCTTTCCGAAATTCCACAGCCAATAATTAAAGTAAGAACCCGTTGCGCTCACCGCTCTCAAACAAATAGTTTTAGCAGGACTGCCATCTGTATCAAGATATCCAGTGATGGGATCGCCTGATGGCCATCGACTGGCTTCGAAGTTTTTTAAAAATAACAGGTTGTTTTGAAATATGCCCCGAATGGGATAACCCTCATCCCCTGGTCTTCCGACATCGTTTCTTTCTCTCCCTACCAGAACATAGTTACGCATTTGGGAAATACGTCGTCTATCCGTAGAGAACAGGCTGGTAAAGCTTTTGCCCGTGATGGGCTGCATGAAATTTTTCCCGGCAGGCACCTGTGCAAGTTCTAAAAAGGTAGGTGCAAAATCGATAAAACTGATATAGTCTTCTATTTCTCTCCCTGGATGTGAGATGCCATCGGCCCACATCATGGCCAGTGGCAAATGGCTGGAATATTCATATTCCTGGCCCTTTACACGCGGAAAAGGCATCCCATTGTCTGACGTCACTACGATAAGAGTATTATTTAATTCGCCAATAGCTTCCAGTTGCTTCACCATTTTGCCCAGGTGCTGATCAAAATATTCAATTTCAAAAGCATAATCCAGCATATCGGTTCTAATAGAATCGGTCTTTGGCCAAAACGAAAAAATATCCTTGTCAGTAATGTCATTTAACTTTTTTCCACCTTTGTTAATACCAGAACCAAATTCATAATCGCGGTGGGGTTCGCGGCCTCCATACCAAAAGAAAAACGGTTGACCTGTTTTTCTTTTTGTTAGAAAAAACTGGAAATTAGCGGCATAGTCTGAATTGCTAATCTGTTTGGTTGGCGCAATTGTTTTAATCGAATCGAATGCATTAACGAGCATTTGCCGTGGCGAGCCATCATGAGTTTTTGCAGTCAATGGTTCTATACCTTTTCCTGTGAAGCCGACAAAATATCCATTCTGTGCCAACACTTCGGCAAAGGATCCAAATTTGGAAGGAAAATAAGAAATGTGATTGCCGCCTTCTTCCAATTGCCAGGGATTGCGGCCTGTTATAATCGAAGCCCTCGATGTAGAACATTTGGCATTGGGTGTGTAACCATTTTTAAATAACAAACCGTTTCGGGCAATGCGGTCAAAGTTTGGAGTCTTAACCCATGTACAACCATAAGCACCCATGTGGCTGTAAGTAACGTCGTCCATGATAGCGAAAAGAATGTTGGGTTTCCGTACGTCCGTTTTAGTATTTTGATGATGTTTAACGAAGCCAGTGCTTAAAAGGCTGCCTGTTAAAACAAGCAGATAAAAAATTTTCATAATAGAGCTTTGCATGAATAAAGTAAAATCAAATGAGAAAGCCATTTTTTTTGAAAAGCAAGTCGAGACACTTTTATGCAGAAGGTGGTTCTTAATATCAATCAAAGCAACAAGCCTTCACAATATTCAAGTTGCCTCTACTCCCAAAAACCAGCAAACCAGTTTGAAGTGGTCATGCAAAAAAGAACGGAACAAGTATCCACCTTATAAATAGCAAAATCTGCCAACGTAGGTTTTATCAGGCAATTATTTCGTCGAATGAATTCCGACTTTATTGCCTTCCGTATCTTCAATGTAAGCCATAAAACCATTTAGACCTATAGAAGTCTTGGGCAGAAGAATGTTACCGCCTGCCTTTTTAACCCTGGCAAGAGGAGTGCTTAGATCTTCGCCTTCGTTAAGGTACACAACCGAGCCAATTTTTGATGGTTCATATCCCGGGCCTTCAATAATGCATCCTCCAATATGGCCACCCTGCAAGTCTGCTGGAAAGAAAGCCGATTTCATACCCATTGCCTCCATTGTTTGCAGGGATGCGCCGAGTAGGGTTTCATAGAAAGTCTTTGCTTTGTCAAAATTTTTCACCGGTATTTCAAACCAGTTGATCGCATGTGCCATGATGGATAAATTAAAGGTTATGAAAGCAAGTTTTGTTTTGATCTTCGAATGATTTGTGCATATCGGGATCAGATCGTTTTCTGCGACCTAAGTTAAACAATTAATTGTTTTTTACACTCTTTTAAGGGTGAAATAAAAAAGTCATAAAATGTTCTATGCACTTGCTAAAAATTAGAAAAGCTGCCCCAACTTTAAAATGACGGGTTGGCTTTCAGCCTTCAGCTATCAGGAGGAAATTATTTCTCACATTGTTTTCCTGATAGCTGATCGCTGACAGCTGATAGCCAATATAACCGACACGTTATGATTGACATGTCAGTAGTTCAATTATGTATCTTGTTTGCTGGCCGATACTTATACTGCCAGGCATTACAGACTTGAGCACATAGTAGAGAGGTTGTAAACGGAGATGGAATTGATGAAGGTCATTCAACAGATTATTCAGTGGATAACGTCTCGTGAACTAGATTTTTAAAAGTTCCAGCTTATCTCAGGTGCAAAGACAAATTTCCTGGTTAGTCCGTCAGGACGAACATCTCTGAAAATGAGAGGGCTGCCGGCATTGAACCCTATGGTTGTTTTCTCGTTTAATCTTAGGGTAGCTAACAACGTTATATTAAGCGTAGGGCCTGAAGATCCAATGATAGTAAGCCTGTTATCACTTATGTCAGTATAGGTATCATCCGCGAGATGATAAATAGCAAGCAAACCTCCATTTACGCTTAGTTTATTTATTGGGTTGCAGGTATATGCTGCCCTTAGCAATAGGTTACCCTTCCCGTTAAAGCTTTTGGATGGCGGATAATTTTTTGAATCGTCATTATTTAAATGTACGGGTAAGAACTGATTTTTATTTGATCCGCTTAAGGGTTGTTGCCATCCTGCCGCAAACTGCCAATGATCATTACTAGTGCTTAGTCCTGAGACCAGGTCCACTGTTCCCAGGCTACTTTGGTATTGCATAGGAAGTGCAAGCCCATTACTTTTGAGGTTGCCGTTATTTAACGGCAGTTTCGCTCCCAGCAAAGTTGATGTTGACCATGCAGAAGCACTTTTGATGGTGTAGAGTCCTGAAAGAAAAATATCTCCCGGCCCGGTAACGCTGCCCAGCGAACCATTGGCGTAGTTTGCCGTAAGCTTTACTTGCACGCCCCATCATTCGTTCAACTTGTTTTCGTATTGCACACCTGGGGAAAATACAAATACCTTTTCATCACCAATACCCAATGGTAAAACAATACTAATCTTTTGTACGCGTTTTTTTGTTGCCGGTTGATCCAGTTGATGCAGATTGCCAATAGTGCAGAAGCCCGCATCGCTGCAGCCCTGGGCCTTCAATATCGTAGAACCCCTTGCAATTGTAAGAACGAACAATATTGCAAAACAACTGGCGGGCTTGTAATGAGCTGCATTTTTAAAATGCAATATGCGCTTTATATGACCAGGTAGATGGATCATTTTAGGAGCAGTTTTTTGAACATGAACAATTGACGATAATGCATAAAAACAAGTATCAGGCTAAATACAAACACAGTAAGAGCATAATAAAATAATTGTCCCCCGTCTCCCTGCACTTCAACTCCCAGGATAGTAAGGTGAGTGATTATCGCGCCAGTCATTATTCCGATTGCCATTATTGCTCCAATGGATATGGTAGCAGGTACAAGCAACAGTATGGATGCTATGAGTTCCGCTATGCCGGTTGCGATTCGTCCCCATGGTTCAATACCTACTTTTGAGAATATGTAGATGGACTCGGGCTCTGCGGTAAACTTAAAGTACAATGTTTGTAACATAATTACCGCAGCGGTAACGCGAAGCAGCCAGGAGAAAACCAGCTTTTTTTTCATGATCAGAATTGATTAAAAAATTTTATCCAGTTTTTATCTGCTTTTGCATGCAGGTTGGTTTCATCTTTATTCCACTTGGTCAACGTGTTGTTGAAAAAACTATTATAAAACAGAAACAGCTTGCCATTGATGATTTTGAAGGTTTCCGGATCTACCTCAACCTTTTCTCCGCTTGCACCCATGGCATAAGCGCACCAGCCTCCATATTGGGGTTCGTAATCTTTTTGATGTGCCTGGAATAATTCTTTGTTAGAAGCAGATGATAGATAGTAGGTGATTCCATCAGCGTTTACGGCATATTCTTTTTTACCTTTTACTGCTTTATTATTTGTGAAGTAAGCTACAGGGTCATAACCCTGTAAGCCTACACCTTTCATGATAAAAAATTCCTTAACTCTCAGTGCGCTTTGAGCATTAATGGATATAGATAAACCAAGCGTTGTTATAAGTAACAAGAAACATTTCATAGTGAGTATTGATTAATTGTTTTTGTCTTTGAGATGAACCCAATTTGAATCTGCTTTCTGGATATAACCTTTAGTATCCTTAATCCACACCTCTTTGACCTTAGGATTGTAGTTCAGATAAAGCTTACTATCCAATATCGTAAAGGCTTTTGGATCGGTAGGAGATTTGTGGTCCTGGCTTGCGCCGTAAGCACAGTAACCACCAAATTGTGGAGCATACTTCGCCGGATCTTTTTTAAAAGCCTCCATGTTAGCTTCGTTTTTAAAATGCCATTCTGAACCCTGCCAGGTGAAACTGAATTTTTTATCCCCTTCCGTTGCTGCGTTATCAGTAAAATATGCAACCGGATCAAAACCTTTGATGGCTACACCATCCTGGTTGCAATAAGCTGATGGTGATTGAGCATGCGAGGTAAGAACAATAACAGAAATCAGAACTGTTGAAAATAATCTTTTCATTTTTTGAAATTAATTTTGTTTAAAAAAGTGGTCACGTATCCTTAGACGGAGGACGACAGCGAACCTTACAAGCCATTTTTATTTTATGAATTTTTTTTTAGCTGCTGAAAAAGTGCCGGTAATACCTCCATTAATAAGACAGAGCCTGTTGGTCAAATGATCGGTAAGCAGATAAGTTATTTATCAAGAGCCTTGAGTTGCTCCCTGATCTCTGTTATTTTCTCTTCTTCTAATGTGTATGGGGGACTCTTATAAAAATAATCGTTGAACTTTTTTCCAGCGTTGTTAATGATCTCTGATTGCTTTATAAATCTTTTGCAGGGGTCGCAATAATGCAGGTGATAGGCAAGTTTCATTCTTTCAAAAAGGGAAATTTTATTCTCTTCCTTTTTCAAAGCAAGCATCGTTGCCTGTTTGCAGTTGTAAACGGTTTTTCTAAACAAGTATATTTTCATGACCTGTCAATTAGCTTTGAAACCAGTTTTTTTCCAGACAACTTCGCATTAAAACCTTTGCCCGGTGGATAATAACCCAATAGTTAGACGATGTAATGTTATGATCCTTACAAATCTTATCAGAATGCTCATCAAGCAGAAATTTAGCCATGAATACAGGTACAAGTTTAGACGGCATTTTCTTTATACACTGATGAAGCACTTTATAGAACTCGTTCCTGTTCACTGACCCGTCAGCCTGTTCCTCCCAACTGTGTGGCGCTGTTTCGGGCAACCAATGGCCGTCGGCAGAATAAAAAAAATGTTCTGTGAAACCTGCGTCGGTATCAGAAAGATATTCGGTAACGTTCTTTAAAACATCCCGTTTGCGATAGTAATCTATAATTTTGTTATTGAGAATGGTAGTCAGCCAGGTTTTTTCGGAGCTATTGTGTTCAAAAGATTCCCTTGCTTTGAAAGCGAGTATGAGAGTATCCTGAACGAGGTCTTCGGCAGTCTGCTTATTATTTAGCTTTATAAAGGCCAGTGAAAATAAATAGTCCCCATAATTATCAAGCCATTTTTGGGGATCTATGTTCTTAGTAATTAATGACATGATGCGGTAATGGATATTTTAATACAATAATTCTATACAGGCAAATAATTGGAAACTATAAACGGCAGGAACAAATATACAATTAAAGGTTATTCATGAATTAGGTTAACGCATGGGATTAGGCCAGCCAGGAGTGATTTAAATAATAAATAACAGATTAAATTACTTATAACTGCAGATGACCGTAAGTTTTTTCATATCAATAAATACTTTTACAAGCCCTGCTTATGAAGTTAATTCATCTGTTTATCCGGGGAAGGTTTCCTGTTCCAGATTCATACTGCGTTCAAGGATTATACTAATAATTGAAGCAGCTTGCAATGTATGTTTTTCGGTCTTAAATTTCCATTACCTATAATGTCATCTTACAAATGCAAAGAAGAAACTTCAGAATATTGACAAGGGCTTCTTGGGGACCATTTAACATCTGTTAAATTCTTTTCAGGAAAATGATTGTTATGTTGGCTAGAGGTGCAATGGCAGTTTCATTTTTATGTTGTTGTCTCGATTCACGCCAGGACATAAATTAATTAAGATATTCACCTTTTTTAATCTCGTAATTAGCATTCACAATAATCTTTTCCCGGGCATTTATTTCACCATATATTCCTGTTTTATCGGTAGCTGCAATGCCAAAAACTACTTCTGAAGTATGAAATCAAGATTCAAATTAATTGAAGCTTTGAAGTCCTGGATTGTAATTCAAAAATTTCGATGAACCTGCTGGACCAAGGATCAATAACTATTATGTTTATGGATTCATAAATAATTTGCATCCTCAGACATCAAGGATAGGGCGCTGATAGTCAAAGTAGGGTTTGAGGCCGAAATGGAACGAAATGCACTTCCGCAGAGGACAAACAAGTTTCTGTACTGGTGATGAATAAGATTTTTGTCAATAACGCTATTAAACAAGGATTTTCCCAAAGGCAACACTCATTACCAACCACCCAGATTCCAGCATCTATCGCTTAAAAAAAGGAAGTAATACGTTTTACTTTTGCTTTATACACTCATAATAGTGGGAAAAAGATAATATTGTCATATTTTTGAATAAAGCGGCACTTATGAACCCGGCTGTTAATATATTACCTCATTACACGTATGCCGAGTGGGAAAACTGGGAGGGTAAATGGGAATTGATTGAAGGTATTCCTCATGCTATGAGCCCCTCACCCGCGCCAAGACACCAACAGATAGCTGCCAATCTTTCCGGAGAGTTTCATTTTCAACTAAAAAAATGCAAGCAATGTACATTATACCAGCCTTTGGACTACCGGGTAGCAGATGACATTATCCTGCAACCGGATATGTTAGTGATTTGTGAAACTATCACAAAAAAATACCTCGACTTTCCACCCGCACTTGTAGTAGAGGTACTATCTCCCGGCACTTTCTTGAAAGACCGTCATACCAAATACTCGATATATGAAGCTCAGGGAATTCCGTACTACCTTATAGTGGGGCCAGATACAGAAGAAATTGAGGTATACATGTTAGAAGATGATGCTTACGTACTGAAACAAAAAGGGAAAAATTTTGACTATACTTTTCGTTTTGAAGGTTGTGAAGCAACTATAGATTTTAAGGAAATATGGTGAATGGCTATCAGCTATCAGCAGATCAATATTGTACGGGTACCTTCCTGAAGGCTGATAGCTGATTGCAAATTGTCGCTCTATGGTTAACAATTCTATCCTATTCACACTACCCTTTTTGCCAAAACCATATTACAGTTGCTGGTTGAATCTATCCTGAACTTTGCCACTTCTTTATGATTCCGCATCGTTGTACCAATTTAATGCCAATACTATGGAGTGAAATTTTACCAGGGCGTTCATTTTTTTTGTCTCTGCCTTCTATAGAATTAGCTTCGGTATCGGAAATGATAACTTCGTCTCCAAACTTATTGATTAAAGGAACAGCAATAGGAGGATATTTTTTAAATTCGCCCATATTTTCTATATCGTTGCTAATTATATAATACACATCCATAAGTAGAGATTTAATTATTACAAGTGAGATTTGATGGATGAAATGCAGTTTCTATTGATTTTTTTGACGGAAAATAAATAAATACAAAGTAGTATTTCTACATCACCATTTAATCAAGGCTTATCCCTACCTAGAAAACGTTCCTTACCCAACAGGAAATTAATCGCCCTAATTACATTTCTATCTATCGACTCGTTGGTTTTAATATGAGAAATGTATCTGATAATCTCTGACTGCAATGATGGCGCGAGGGTAGTAAATATATTTTTTGCATCTTTGTTCGCGGTGAGAGCTGCCTTAAGTGTAGGATGCATCGGCACCTCCCGCTTAACCGGGTCAAATTCTATTTCAAATTTTGCAATATCCCCCACATCTTTTCCTGCCGCTTTCCGCATTGGGGTATTGATATATAATCTCCAATATCCCTTGTATTTAATCAACGTCTGATTAAATTCGTGGCCATCTATTCTCATCTTCACAGGAATTTTCCCCTTGTCTTTGCCTGCCTGCATAAAAACCACTGTTAATATTTTTCCAGGTAAAAAAACAAACGGGTTAATTCCTATAATTTGAATTTGTTCGGAGAAAACATTTCCTTCTCTTATTCTCATCATATGATGTATGCGGTTGTTTAAAGGTACTTTAAAAGTGAACACAAGGTTATTCTTTTAGGTAGACGCCAATATACCTACAT
This sequence comes from Chitinophagaceae bacterium, assembly GCA_039921525.1. GTDB lineage: Bacteria > Bacteroidota > Bacteroidia > Chitinophagales > Chitinophagaceae > JADCRZ01. The sequence continues at coordinate 11,767 of JBDSBP010000448.1, forward strand.
AGTTAAGCATAAAACAACGGCCTTAACCATATTCAAATTGATACCTTTAGCGTCTAAATGTTCTCCGTTTAAAGTCATTGCCGCCAGTTCATTCCACACCGGTTTTTGCATTGTATTTACCCGGCAAATATTGCAGCATCGTATACCCTAATTGGCTTACATTGGTAATGCCGTCGCGGTCTTCGGTGTAATCAGGAAACAAGTACACAGAATAATCCGGTATACCCATAGAGCGTTTTTCAGGCGGAACGCCCATTTCTATGTATTGACATTGATGTTAAATAATCGTAATTTTCTATGCTATTTGAAAATTAGTCGTGACATCTTTTATCAGTTTATTTATTTTTTGTGGTGCAACCGGGAACGACAACAACTATATACCAATGAGTTTATTGCTACGCAATAATTATAAAATGACAGTGTTATGAAAAAATCTTTCTTATTCAACCCTTTTCCGAAAGTATTTACCTATGCCGTTTTTATGGGTTCGATGATAATTTGCTGTTCGTTCAGCGTAAAAGTATATCGCTGGTCTGCTTACAATGAACAGGAGACATTGTATGACACACTTCCGCTGAAGTCACCCCGTGACCTCAACTGGAATCAAATACACAAACTTATTTCTTATGAGGGCGAGTTAATAGCACTTTATGGCAATGACAGCTTGCTTATTAAAAGAAAAGAGTATGAAATCTATGCACATGAGACGGAAAAAATGGGTGACTATAACAATCTCTTTACAAGATTAGAACTGGAAGCCGAATACCCAGGAGGTGCATTAGCATGGTTTAACTACCTTGGCAAAAACATGACTTACCCTAAAGCCGCATTGGACCGCAATTTGCAGGGCACAGTAGTTGTCCGGTTCATTGTTGACATGGAGGGCAAGGTGAGTGATATACAGGCAATAAACGGACCTACAACGGGAGGATTAAGGGAGGAAGCGTTAAGACTGGTGAAGGCAAGCGGAGATTGGCATCCTGGAATTCAAAACTTTCGCCTGGTAAGATCTTATAAAAAACAAGCAGTCAACTTCAGTAACAAATAATACAATTTAAAACGCGCCAGAAGCCAGCAAAAACTTAATTTGTTGGCTTCTCCGTTTTGGGGATGTTAAAGCCAATAACTTCACTCTTCTGATCCCAGGAAATTCTTAGGGACTTATCCGTTATCTAACCAACAGTTTACACTATTCAGCTATTCTCTCGCAGTACAGTGCATTCTAACTTTACCGAAACAAAATTAATCATCATCTAAAAGATCTTTAATGTCAGTATCAACTATGTTCAGGGTCTCCATTATTTCATCATTAATCTTTACAATTATGGTAAGTTCAACGGGTAGCGTTACAGCTCAAACTGCTTCACAACAATCTTCTCCAGGTCAATTGGTGGATGCATTACATTCAGCTTTTGGCAATCATTCTTCAAGAGCGGTTCATGCAAAGGAATTATTCTGGAAGGAACATTTACGCCAGCCACGGAGGCCACCGATATAACATCTGCCGGCCATTTCAGGAAAGGCAAATTGCCAGTAGTGGTAAGGTTTTCAGACTTTACTGGCATCCCGGATATCTCCGATGCAAACGGTCTTGCCAACCCAAGGGGCTTTGCCATTAAGTTTAAACTGCCGGACAGCTCCAGTACCGATATTGTCGGTCATAGCTTTAATGGATTTCCAACAGCCACATCGGATGATTTCAGGGAATTATTATTAGCCATTGCTACCAGTGGTCCGGAGGCTACCAAACCCACAAATCTGGATAAATTTTTAGGCAGCCATCCAATCGCAAAAACGTTTCTTACCACACAAAACCCTGCACCGGTGAATAAAGATCCTGCCCCGGCAAATACTAAAACGTTTATCCTGGTGCATGGGGCATGGCCGGCATCATGGGTTTGGAAGGATGTAAAAACTCAATTAGAAAGTCAGGGACAAAAAGTAATGGTGGTTGAGTTGCCTGCCCATGGTGTTTAACTACTTCGCCGGCGAATGTATCAATTGAAATATACAGGGATAAAGTAATTACTGCCATCAATAAAATAAATAGCAAAGTGTATTGGTAGGACATAGTCTATTCTGTTAAACATCATTAAGTAGAAACTGTGCATTAAGAGTCAAACTTATCAAACCTTTTGAACTACGGATTAAATTTAGAAGTTTACTGCAATTTGTTAACACAGTACATCCATTTAATACAAACAAATTAACCCAGTCAATCTCTTTGTTATACCGGGCCGAATATTGAATCTCAGAAAATAAAAAAGCCAAGATAATGTATAGCAGCGCCGCGTAGATAATGCACTGCAAACCTGTAAGGTTAACGTCTTTAGGATTTTCTCCAAGTTGCTCAAACCTTATAGGTTGGGTTTGTCTACATAGGGCCAGAATGAAGGGCTCAATCCTATAGGTTGAATTCACTAAAAGGCGGCAACCCGAACTCAACCTATAAGGTTTGTCTACATAGGTCTGGCATCAAGGGTTCAAACCTTATAGGTTTTGATTGGAAACACTAACCCATAAACATTTAAAGCGCTATTTAATGAGACGGCTTCTGAATTGAAAGTCTTTCTATTGACAAAGAATATAAAATGACAAGAAGGGTTGCGATATGCCAGGCAATTTTTATTAATATTACAACCCTTAAATAATATCTTTAGCTGATTTACTACCCGGAGTTAATAATTAGTTTATTATCTTCAACATTCATTCTTAATCCATTTCGAATCTCGTCGGCAAAACATCCAATTACCTATAATTACAGGTGCTTCACATTTAGATATTAATCAATAAAAATTGAATATTTATGAATGAAAAAACACTCAAAGCCATTGCTTCAGCAGGTCTTATAATTGGCGGCCTTTTCGGTTTGGCGGGTTCATTTGTTCCTACACCATCTCTTCGTGGTCTGGCTTGGGGAATTGATGGTGTTGGTCTTGAAATAGCAAGTTCTTTGCTAACGGTTTATTACTTTAGAAAAGGGTACGATGCCATAGCAGCAGGTTTCCTGCTTTTTGCCATTGCACAAAGTGTAATAAACTCTGGCTCTTGAATTGCTCCTGATTCGACTAATACTTCTTTTGGTGGAGGCACCGCCTTATGGGCAGCCTCACTTGCACTGATCAGTTTACAAAGCCTGTTCCCGATAGTTATCCGGGGACTCAGATTAATTGCAGCGATGTTGTTCTCCATTGTATCAGTGCACATTTTTATGGGCCATCCTCTTAATGCATTGACCGAACCTTTACCCGTTTTTGCCTATCCATTTTTTGTAGCAACACTTTTAGGTTGGGCATGGACAATTCTACGAACAAATCCTCTTTCAATGAAGGTAACGCCTTCCACAGGAAAAATAGACTGAAAGTACACCTTAGCATATGGTACAGCCAATTGTCTGAACGCTTGGTGGTCTCATTGCTGCGGATTAAACCTTGTCGTGTTCGCTGTTAAACCTGTAAGGTTTTAAAAACCTTATAAGTTTGGTCTCGGTGTTGAATTCGTTGGCGCATCAGCGGATGCGCTGGTGCTCTTTGGTGAATAATCTGCTTTCCAAATGGCATCATTAACCACGAAAATAAAAGAAAGGCGATATTGTATTAATGAATGGTGGATGTAACGTAAACCATTATGCGTCTGATATAACAAGAAGATGTGCCCGAATGGTTTGCACCAGTGGCAAAATCTGTAAAGGGAACTGATTAATTAACATCCCTCTTCATTCGTAGTTTCATATTTATTAAAACTAATCATCGCGTTTCTTTGTGACTTTATGGCCCTCTTTTATTCTCACGAAACGATATTGATACCTTTTTCCTACGTCTTCTGCAAAAACATTCTGTTCTCAAATTTTTCATTCAAAATCCAGTCGATCTAAGAACAATCTACTAAAACTAAAAAAATTGCAAACTTTGGTTTGCAGTGGCTAATGACATCTGGTACACATTCGTCCTTATCTTTAACGAAATATTAAATTAGCATTAGTGTTATGCCAACTTTAAAATGACGCTTTGCTATCAGCCTCGAGCAGACTAATTACACATTTTTGGCCATGGCTAAGGCAGTAACTAAATGTGGCACTTATTCTATGGATACTAAAAATATAATTGAATTTTACGACAACTTAGTTCCGGCACAATACCGATCTGGAATTAATGTCAGGATTTATAAATTATTCAAGAAACTGTTGCACTTCGGTTTAAAGCCCGATTCCAGGATTTTAGAATTGGGAAGTGGAATTGGGAATATGACATTTTTACTTTCGAAGTATGTAAAGAAGGGACGAATAGAAGCTGTAGATATCAGCCCCAAGTCTGTTCAGTTTTCTCAGCAAAGAATAAGAAAACCTAATATCACTTTTTTTTCTAATGATATTGTAAACCATAAACCTTTAATTGAAAACATTGATTTTATAACCCTATTTGATGTAATTGAACATATTCCAATCGATAAGCACAATGAACTTTTTCATAACATATCAACTTTTTGTAACGAGCATGCCAGGGTTCTCATCAATATACCCAATCCAGCGTATTTGGAATATGATATCGAAAATCACCCTGAGACGCTTCAAATCATTGATCAGCCTATACCATTGAAGTTCATTCTAAAAAATTTGGAAAATAACGATCTAAGCCTTTTGCATTTCGAAACCTATAGCATATGGGTTGAAAACGATTATCAATTTCTCATTATCACAAAAAAAAGTCATTTTAAGAAGATTAAATTAAGGGAGAAAAGAACATTGCTTCAAAAAGTCATCATGAAAATGGAAAGAACTTATATAAAAATAAAGTATAATTACCGCTGACAAAAAGGATTGTCGAATTATTAGATTCCTTGCACAAAGAATGATAACTATTCCCTGGGCGTACGGGTAACGATGGCCCTGGTGTAAAACGATTGCCGATGGCTTAAGTCTGTCATATACTTTATCAGGATTTCCCGTGGGAAATGCTCACTATCCTGGTATCCCGGCGCAATGCATAATATTGCTTACCGCAATGAATCCATTGATATCCATTAAGACCGTAAAAAAGTTAGCATCATCCAGGATTTACATAGCATCAACATCTACCATTTAAGGAACTGCTCGATGTTCGTACCGCTTAATAACCCGGGTTTTGCAATGTTTGTTTTTCTGTTCCCGTTAAAGCTGTTCCACCTGATTGAATACCATCAAGAAAAGTTTGTGGTATTGGACGCAAAACGTGGTACTGTTTTACATTAGGACCACCTTCAAGATTAAAAGTTTGTACTCTCTTGACTAAAGTTTGAGTTCTTGCCAAATCTTCCCAACGTTTAAATTCACCACATAATTCACGGGAACGCTCGTTAAGAATAAAGCATAACATCCTATCATAACTACTGGATAAACCTAAAGTACTAATAATATATTCATCCTGTGCAGGTAATGTAGCGATATTAGTAATGGCCAAACTTGCAGAAGCTGCAGTGGTTGCCGGAATATCATTTGACTCATAATATGAATTTCCCGGATAAAATGAACTACTGACTCCAGGTGACTGAAGTGAAACAGACAGCAGTGAATTACCGCCATCATTATATGCTGACCGGTTTTCTCCATTAGTAAATTGAGCACGTGCCCTGACTGCATTAATATAGAGCAATGCATCGGTATAGCTACCCTGGCCAGCTTGCGCCAATTTAATCTTTGCTTCCGCTGCTATTAAATAAGTCTCCGCTGATCGAGCCAAAATAAAATCCCTATGCCCAATAATGTCATTTAAAGAATTTCTTGAGCCATCCATATGTTTATTTAAAGAGGGAAAACCCTGACCGGCAGTTGTCAAATCGGTATATATCGCGCCATCTGTTGTTCTGCCATTAGGATAGGCTACATAAGTGGTGGGTATATTTCTTTTAGTGCCAAAAACATCCTGCACAAGATTAGTCCCGGAGGTTGTCCTGGATATTTTTGACAGCGGATACCGCGCATCACCCGGTTTATTTATTACAAACATAATTCCTACATCTCCTTTTATATTTGGAGATACTGGAGCTGCTCCATTTACAGCACTTTTTGTTCTATAAGATTTCCAAAATCTTGAATCATTGACTAAATCATACACGCGATACATGTAATAGGTAGTTGCTAATCTACTAAAAGGCCTGTCACCAGTTAAGTCACGGGCCATCTGGTCTTGTACATCATACCTTGATACAAAATACAAATGTTGGGTATTACCATTACCGAGATTAGTACTTACATCATTGGTAAATTGAGCAGAAAGAATAACTTCCGGTAATAATTCATTTGCAGAATTTATACCTGTAAAATTCCATAAACTTGCAAAATTTGATGCTAAGGGGTGATTTGCAATAACACCATCGCATAGTGGCCCAATTGCTGCTAAATCAGCAGCTACAGTTGACGTATTCCAGGAACTATTTATTTCACTGGATCTGAATAAATATGCTTTTGCTAAATAATGAGCCGCTGCATCTTTTGTGATATGAGATGGCCCCCCTGCATTTGATAACAGAGCATAAGCATTTTTAAAATCGTCAATAATTTGAGCACAAACATCTTTTGGCGTAGCTCGTGTAAATTCCAACTGTATGGCAGAAACTGGCGTTAGCTGTAATGGTACGCCTCCATATTGGCTGACTAATCTTAAATAATTATACGCACGCATAAAATATCCTTCTCCTAAAGCTGTACTCTTAATGGCAACAGAAGTAGACGTACTATTTGTGCAATTTTGAATTAACAAATTAGCATCTCCAATTCCCGTGTACAGGGCGTCCCATTGCATATTAGAACCAGCAGTATTACCAGAAGTTATTATCGATGAATTGTATGTCGCATCGTAATTGTTCCATTGCGAATTAGAGGGGTCTCCGCCAATATGAAATTCATCAGTTCCATAATTAGTAGTGGTATAGTTCCATTCCCCATTGAACGGGGCATTAATAACCTGGTAATAGGTGCCTACGGCTAATTGCTGTATTCCAGCATCTGTTTTGTAAAAATCAGTAGTCCTTGCAGTTGTAAGTGTTTCATTCAAAAAATCCTTATTGCAGGACGAAGTAAAAAATACTGCCGCAGTAATCATTAGTCCATTGAAAAAATTATTTTTTTTCATATAATTCAAATTAACTATATTAAAATGATGCATTAATTCCAATCGTAAAACCTCTGTTCCAGGTTGGCCCAACCACATCCATGTCAAGGTATTTAATTTTAGAAAATAACATTCCCGGGTTTGCCACTTGTACATATGCTTTTAAGTTTGAAACACCTGATTTACCTAAATTCTTAGTATTAACCGTGTAACCAAGAGATATGTTCCGGATCTTAATAAAAGAAGCGTCCAAATACCCTAATGCTGCATAATATACATCAACTGCTGCATTGCCGGCGTTAAATATGGGTTTCTGAAAGTTTGCATTTTGATTATTTTCAGTATAATAATTAATTTGTCTTGTAACACTACGAGCAGCCTGTCCTTCACCACCCGTGTTATACAGATAGTTTAATCGTCCATACAGGAAGATGGATAAATCAAATCCTTTATAGATAATTGTATTTGACATACCCATTACCCAGCGAGGCCTTGTCCAGCCGATAATCTGGCGATCATTGTTTGGATCAATTTTCTTGTCACCATTAAGATCGGCAACTTTTACATTGCCTGGAGAAAATGTATTGGCAGTATACCCTTTCATTAGAGCTGAATCACCCACATGCCATAAACCTAAAGATTTATAACCATAAATTACACCAACTGGCTGGTCAATAAACCAGCTATTGTTTAAATCATTTTGTTTCCCGTTAGATAGTGATACTATATGTTCCTTTTGCCAGGCTGCATTTACCGTGGTAGTCCACATTAAATCTTTTCGATTAATGTTAATTGTTGTTATATTAATATCAACTCCACTATTTGCCGTTTTTCCGATATTGGCAAAAGTTGTAGTAAACCCGGTGACGGTAGGAATTGATCTTTGCAATAACAAATCTGTAGTAGTGGAAGTATAAACATCAAAACTGCCTGTGATCCTTCTTTTCAATATTGAAAAATCTAAACCAAGATTATATTGTGTTGTTTTTTCCCATCCAATATCCGGGTTTGCCAAGGTTGCACCAGGAATTGAACCAGCGGCATTGGCAGATACATAAGGATAAAAAAGAGAGGTAACAGCACCTTGTGTTGAATAGGGCCCAATCGCGGAGTTTCCTGTAACTCCTGCCCCAAGTCTTAATTTTAAGTCGTTAACCCAATTGAATGCCATGAATTTTTCTTTACTAATTCTCCAGGCCAGGGCAGCAGAGGGGAATAAAGAATATTTATGACCTTCAGCAAATTGCGATGCTCCATCTTCACGAGCCGAAACAGTTAACAAATATTTATCCTTAAAGCTATAATTAATTCTTGCCATATAAGATAATAATTGTTGCTGGCTTATGTTAGAGGTTGTACTTATTGCCCCGGTTACCGTTCCGCTGGAAAGGGCATTCCATAATTGAGAAGATAAAGGAACACCACTACCTGTTATAGAACTTGTATCTCTTGTATATGCAGTCTGGCTTTGTAATAACGTTACCCCAAAAGTATGTTCACCAATGGTTTTGTCGTAAAAAAGCAAATTATCTAATGTATAGGAAAGTGTTTTATAATTGATAAGGGAACCAAAACTTGTGCTTCCGCCATTTGCGACCGAATTAGCGTCAATATAAATTCCATCACGATAATAAGATAAATCCGGACCAAAATTCATTCGATATCTTAGTCCCTTTAATACAGGGAAAATTGAACCAAAGTTTACTTGCGTATATAAACTGCCAAATGCCCTCATGGTTACCCGTTGGTCTCTGTTGTATATCCACTCATTAACAATGTTTTTGTAAGAATTATCGCCACCTGGAAATAGTATCCTTGCCCCTGCAGAATCAAAAGGAACTGCATAAGGAAATAATCCTCTTGCCGATTCATATAAACCACCGGCAGGCGTACCGATTGTTGCATTATTTACGGGTGATTGTCCATATTCTTGTGTACTGTAAGTAACACTAATATTACTTCCAAAAGAAAGCCATTTTGTAGCTGCAATGTCTACATTCGCTTTTGCTGAATATCGTCGAAATGATTGCCCTTTTATCGTTCCTTTATTATTCAAATAACCAAATGAGCCATAAGCTTTTATTTTATCTGATCCACCACTAACACTAATTGTATTATCGGAAGTAGTAGATTGTTGTGTAACGATACCTCTCCAATCGGTTGTGGTAACTTTTGAACCATCCCATGCGCCAGAGGCCCAACCTTTAGCAATATTTGACCAGGCCGATGGATCACCAGTTGCATTAAAATAAGTTCTGTCATTAGCAATAGTTGGCTGATCTCCTCTTGGATAACTGCTAATCCCTGTTGTTGTATTTAACCCGGCATAATAATAGGCCCATCTGCGGAAAGTAATAAAATCGCCCGCATTAAACATATCTTCATTATCAACTAAATTTTCAACTTTATATGAACTATTAAGGTTAAGCGTTACTTTACCATTCTTACCTTGTTTAGTAGTAATAATAACAACACCATTTGCACCACGTGAACCATAAATAGCTGTGGCAGATGCATCTTTCAAGACATCAATTGATTCTATATCTAAAGGATTAATATTTTCAATACCTCCCGTTATTAATGGAATTCCATCTACAACAAATAAAGGCGAATTTGATGCAGTTAATGAACGAACACCACGAATATTAATATTTCCAACTGTTCCAGGGCGCTCATTAGAAGAAATATCAACACCCGCAACTTTACCTTGCATAGCTTGTAGAGCATCGCCAACCGGGCGTGATTTGATGTCGTTTTGATTTATTCCGGCAACAGCACCCGTTACGTCCTTCCTTTTAACTGTTCCATAACCTATCACCACCACATCAGACAGGCTTTCATTTATGGATTTTAATGAGACTGATAATTCCGTTTGATTGTCTACAGCAATTTCCAATGGTTCGTGCCCTACAAAACTAACCGACAATTTTGCTTTACCAGATGAAACATTTAAACGAAATGTTCCGCCCTGGTTGGTGACAGTCGAGTTTTTTGTGCCTTTCTCTACCACCGTTGCTCCTTCCAGGGCTTTACTACTGTCATCGGTAACTTTACCAGATATTAAAATCCTTTGTGCTTTAATGGAAAAAGATGAAATAAGGAAGCAAAGAAGAAGAATACAATTTTTTTTTAGCAACTTGTTTTTCATAACAGCAGCATTTGTTTAAATGGTTAAGAAAAGTAATTGTGTCTTATTAACAATTACTTAAAAGAACAGCATTAAAGGTATGTTATATTGTGTTTGGATAAAAAAATTGCAATCGTTTGCGGATAAGATGCCTTTTTGTATCGACCAAAAGGTACTATCCTAAAATTTACCGTTTTTTCATTATAGATATTGAAGCCGGCATCTTTCATGCCCGCACCTATCCGTCTTTTTGAATCTTCAAAAAGTTTTATGATCGTCTTACTGCCGAGTGTGAAAAAATGGTGAGAAAATACGCATTAAACAGAACAATTAAATTGTACTTTACAGGACCGATGGTTTTTTGTCAGCCTAACTTAATTAAAATAACCAAGGATGCCGGCGTGGAGGGCAACCAAAAATTCCATTTTATACAAGTACCGGATTAGCTTTCATCGTAACGATAATTTTTTTAACCAAATAAATCAACTAGTATGAAAACGATTATGCCATGTGGCCTTTTATTAGCGATTATTTCCTTTGCAGCATTTGTAACTCCCTTATATGCGCAGGATGCTACAAAAGATCTGTTGGTTTTTACCAAAAAATTCCAGGATGCGTACAACAAGAAAGATGACAAGGCATTAAAAATGATGTACACAGTCGATGCAACAAGAACTTCCGCTGATGGATCGGTCATCACCGGCAATGAAGCCATCAGCGCAGAATTTGCGACGTTCTTTGAGAATCCGGCTTCTATTGAAATCAAACAGGAAAAAGTAGCAACGCAGGCAGATGGCAGTGCAATAGCAACAGGCACTTATCACGTTACAGGCACCAGCCAATCAGGTGAAAAATTTGACCTGAAGGGTAACTATGCCAACACCGTGGTAAAAAGCAAGGGGCAATGGAAAATATCCAAAAGCGTGCTGACAGCATTGTAACATTATTTTGAGGCCGAAGACAATATTTATAATAACCCACCAAAAATATTTATAGGATCATCAAGCGAAGGATTGAATGTGGCTAAATTAATTCAAGCTCAATTATCAAATGATTTTGAACCTGCTATTTGGAACCAGGGAACAGTTTTTATGAATGATAAATCCCATTTAGAAAACCTGGAAAGCGCGGTAAGTGTTTATGACTTTATAATTTTTGTATTTACTCCAGACGATAAAATTGAAATTAGAGGAGAAAGTAAAAAAATGGCGAGAGACAATGTAATATTTGAACTTGGAATGTTCATTGGAAAATTAAAAAGAATGAAAGCTTTCCTGGTTTTTCCAACAGATACAAACCTTAAGATCCTGTCTGATTTCGATGGAATTGAAAAAGCAACTATCGATGATACGAAAAGTGACCTGAATGCCGCTTTAGGTGATGCATGTTACAAGATCAAAGAATCGATACGAATTATTTCCAATACTTATAAGGTTAAACCTTAATAACTATATCGGTTCATTTACTTTAAATAAAATTCCTTTTTTTGCTTCGTCGTTAAAATATCCAGGAACTTATTACTATATAGAAATTTTTTAAGATTTCCGTCCCTTGGCTCAGTAACACGTACCTTCAGATCTCCCAAATTATGCCACACTCTAACAGTGTGATCAACTGATGAACCAGTGAAAAAATCAAAATTATTAATATCACGTATGGATATACCTAAAGAATTTATTGCCCCTGAATGCCCTTGTAATCTATACTTTGTATAATAAGTGGAATTGCTCAAACCTAACCATTCTACGACTCCGTTAGTTGTACCCGTAAAAATATCGTCATTAAAGTCTGCCTTAAAGGCAACAAGACTTAATGATGTCATATGATTTTTATCATTCGGCAATTTAGCATAGATATCCCCATTCCCGATTTCCCATGATATCGCAGTTCCATCAGAATAACCTGCAATGATTTTTGTATGATCACTTGAATAGGCCAAACATGTTATAGATGAGCTGATACTATTGCTGGAAAAAGTTTTAAGAAGTTTACCTTGTAAGTCCCACAGTTTAGGTATACCTTCCACGTTCCCCGTTAATATCGTATCCCCATTACCAGGAGAAAAAACAGCATGGGTTACATCTTCATGTAATGCAGCAATACTGTCTCCATTGATATCCAGTATTTTTATCTTACCCAAACTTTGCAATCTACGTTGAGACCTTTCGTTTGCAACGTTGATCATTATTTTATCCTTTCCGGAAATAGAGACACTTATTACATCTGGTCTTTTCCCCTTTAACCGCTTTTCATTGTTTTTATCAAAATCGAAAATTACTATATTCCCTTCTATATCTGATGCAATTACTTTTGCATCACTTTCCGAAAAAGAAGCAGTACCAAAAGAAGTATCCAGTTTAAACCAATTCAGGGGCGTATTAATTTTTTCCTCGTCTTTAACTCCCCATATATCTATTCTCCCCTTACCTGTACACGTCATAATTTTTTTACCGTCATGGGAGGAAGAAATGAAAGTGCCGGGATCTGATTCCAGAATTGTTTTATAAAATGCACCCGTTTCTAATATCTGGTTAGCCGTGTATAAAATGCCTGTGCCTAAACCATATTCATTATTAAGCCTGACGCCAATTTCAGCCAGGCGTAATGCTATGGTAGGATTATCTTCTTTCATGTTTTCTGCGGCCTGAGCCAACCGGATGGTTTCCCTGGTAGCTTCCGTAATTTTTTTTTGATAATCTGTTAAAGCTCTTTGTATATCAATAGTATCCCTGAGTTGAAATGCCAGCAATTTAAGCGCCTCCGCTGTGTCTCTTGCCTCATTAGCTATTTTGAGCATTTTTTTTGCTTCTTTCTTGACAGAATCGGCAATTGATTGTATATTTTCCGCTTTTTTTGTTTGTTGCAATGCCCTTATAAAATTTGCTTCTGCAATTTTTTTCTGAGACGATGCATATGCAGCCAGCAATATTGAAATTGCCAAAGCAATACTTACGGTTGTAACAAAGAGCCTGTTACGGTTAGCCTTCTGCCGTTGCTTTTCAATTTGTATTTGTTGTTCTTCTTTAAATCTACGTATTTCTTCTTCCTTCTCTCTCAGTTCATTTTCTACCTCCTCCTCTTTTTTTCTTTCAGCATAATATTTTAATATAGGTTCAATGAGTGTATCATGGCTTATTTCAACTGTATTATTTTGCTCAGGCCTTATGATATGTGTGCTGATCAATTCATCCAGCAATTCCTTTGTCATTCCTTTATCTTTTAATATAAAAGGAATGGGCATAGACACACGCGTGCCATCAATGATCAGCTTTTCTTCAATTAATTGCCGGGCGGGTAACTGGTCACCCTGCGATAATTTATTTATGATATTGCGATAATGATTTTCAAATATTTCTTTGATATTTCCAAAGTCAGCCGGTGAAATTTCTGTAACACCTTTTTCAATGACGAGGTTTTCAGCATATTTACAAACGATCTGCAATTGAAATGTTTCTATTTCCTGGTAGTTGTCGAACAAACCGCCAACATCTCTTTTATTTGAATTTGTTAAAGAATCCAGTACCAGTTTCAGGGAAGGCCCTGAAAAGGAAAAGGGCGGCGACATATAGTCCTGGTCAGTAAGTGTTGCTGGTATAACAATGGCCTGTTTGGCCTGCTCCCTGTTCAAAGGATTTAGCTCATAACAATATTTTAAAACAGATGGGAAATAATCGGTAAGCTTATTTAGTAAACTCAGCTTGTCTGAACGGATGGCAAATAATACCTTAATATTGAGCGGTTCGTATAGTATAAGTGTTTGCTCTTTGGTAAGATATTCTTTATCAAAGATCTGTTTATTTTTTATCACATTCCGCAATTGCTGGGGCACAGTTATAAAAAGCAACTCTGAAAGTTCTTTTTTGAATATTTCAATTTCCCTATCGGGATAAGTAAACAGTTCTTCAAACTGGTCGAATATAATTATAAAAGTATTTTTGGCCGGGTCGCTTATTTGTAAACTTTTAACCAGGTACCACAATAGATGCATCGTGACCTGGTCCCTGGGTATCAGTTTTTGAAATAAAAAAGTATCAGTATCCTGGTGGTACTCTTCGTTAATAATATTGATCAGCCTTTCCCGCGGGGCAAGGGTGGTTCCTTTATAATAGGCACCAAAACGGACGAACAGGGGAACGAGGCCCTCTTCTTCCTTAAATTTATTTACTAACCCGGCATTTAACAATGAGCTTTTGCCTAACCCGGAGCGGCTATATAAAACAATTAAATCCTGAAGAGAAATCAATTCCTGCAGCCTTTGAATATCTTCGTCCCGGCCTTTGAACAATTTATATTCATTCGCTTCAAATGGCTTGGTACCCGGGTAACGATATAAACTTTTATCCGTTTCCATGATTAATTAATTGAAAGTGTCTGTTGCTATTTTCTCATCGAGGGCATTTATTAATATCGAGAAATCATTACCCAGGTGCATTTCCGGCGTAAGGGTATTCATGTTCCGAAGCATACCTGTGATTTCATCAATAATCCTGCGAATGTCGTTGTATTGATTTATTTTTTCTATTACCTGGCCGGTACCCACGGGGTTAATAATCGTTTTGTGTTTTACTTTTAATTCCTCTATTGCATTATCCCAGTAATTTATATAATCGATACGATCAATTTCATTATAAATTTTCGCATCATTCAGCACTATTGGGAATATCCGGTTATAAACATTTCCATTTTTATATAATTCAAGCATTTCAAACATACAGTTTTCAGAAGTAAGGTATTTATTGCTTAATACAATAATTACATATTTACCTGCACCAAAGGTTTCCATAAACTGTTTGATGTTTCCCTTAAATCCCAATACGATCTTATCGCGGATGATATGCAATCCCTTCTCCGAAAGAAGCTGGCAAATTTTATCGACAATGGCTTCACTTTCACCTCCCCATCCATAACTTACAAATACCTCGGGCTTTGCTACGGTTGCCGGCTGGTTCTTGATTCGAAGTATATTTTTTTCTCTGCACCGGTCGTAGATATAATTCATAATCTCTGTTTCATCACTATCAAGGAATTTCATCTTAAACTCTTCTGCGTAAAAGTTTTTCACTGTTGGAAGTAAAACTGCACCCTTATCAGAAGCGCTTTTGATCTTTACTTTGTGCAACCTGAGTAAACGCAGTAACAACTTGAAATACCATTTTTCGAATTTGAAGCCGATAAAGAGTACGATACTTGATTGCTGCAGTTCATTTTGAAGAGTTTGGGGTAATTTAAAGTCGCCAAAGATCTTTATAAGATAATCAAAGAGATCGTCATAAGTAAAAACAAGCGAACCTTCCGTTTCAATGTCTCCAAAAAGGTTATAAATAAGTGGCTTTTTGCTGGTGGGCTTTTCTAAAGGAGCAGGGTTTTGTTCCTTATTATAAAATTCAAATGTATAATCCAGTTTTTTTTCTTTAAATACATTTTCCAGGAAACGGTCTGGTGAAACAGAAATGATTAGATGAAATGGTATCTCGGCAATTTTTACATGAAGCTCATTATACTTCGCCTGGTTGTAAAATTTTTGAATA
Source organism: Chitinophagaceae bacterium (assembly GCA_039921525.1). Taxonomy (GTDB): domain Bacteria; phylum Bacteroidota; class Bacteroidia; order Chitinophagales; family Chitinophagaceae; genus JADCRZ01. The sequence goes on from JBDSBP010000448.1 coordinate 27,507, forward strand.
TCATTGATAGCATATTCCTTTTCGGCCGGATCTGTAAAGCTGAAAAACTCATCATCTGCATAATATTTTATTTCCCCATCCGATTGACTTTCTAAATATTCCTTCAAAATCTCATTGATAGATTTGTCGTTTTCTTTAAGGGCAATATGAGGGCCAATGATTAAGGTGCATTTTTCTTCCTCTATTCGTTGTATCATTAACTCCCAAAACTTATCTTCTTGTTGTATGGCCATACTAAAAAGTATTATAGTTATTTATTCTGTGGTTAAATTCAACTCTTTGCATGTTTTGGAAGAATACCTTTTCTCGGATGTCTGCGGGCCAGGTCATTGTTGACATACAATTCATACCATTGTAATTTAGCAACGTGAAACATGAAATGAGTATAGCACCAAGTTTATCCATTAATACCTAAAAGTATAAAATATGAATATTGTTTGCAAACTCATTTTTTCATGTGGAATTGATACATTGAGTATGTTTCATATGACTTTAAAACCAATTAAGGAGTGGGTGAGTTTGCGTTTTGCCTGCATAAGAAGAAAAACTTAATTTTCCATATGGCCAGACATACCTTTGCTTCAACTAATACTCTAACTATCTGATTACCTATTGAACGTTAAGTAATTTCTGTGGCTGGGGATTTGATTTTACGGGCATTTGCCTTGATAGTAAGGCTTCGAAATAAACTCTCCGGAAATATTGAAGAATCTATGGTGAAGATGGCAATGTCAGGATTTAATACTCCTGGTAGCTATTATGGACAGAGATATGTTAACGTATCCGATGCAAAACCGTAAAATCATTATAATGAAACCTAAGGTAATGACCCGGCTGTTAGGTTATCGCAATTAAAATAAAATAATAAGCTAACCTTACCATATTATGAATCCATTACTCCTTGTTGGCATTGGCATTATCGTGGTGCTTTTTTGCATCATTGTAGTACGTCTTCATGTTATTATTTCTCTATTGTTTGCGGCACTGGTTACTGGTATTTTATGTTCCCAAAGCCAGCTTTACCAGTATGCTTTGCATAGTGGTATACCATCCCTGGATGCCTCGAAATTCTCTTATCAAACCATCGGTGTACGGTTGGCAAATGCATTTGGGAATACGGCAGCTAAAATTGGTCTTATAGTGATTTTCGCTTCCATTATTGGGTCCGCCTTAATAAAAAGCGGTGCAGCGGAGCGCATCATTCGAAGTTTACTGAAAGGAGTGGGTGAAAAGAATGCAGCGGTAGCTTTTATAGCAGGCAGTTTTTCGCTGGCCATTCCAATATTTATTGATATGGTCTATTTCTTAATGGTTCCGCTCGTGAAATCAATGGCCGTCCGTAATCCCCGGAAATTCGGTCTTTATTTGAGTTGCGGTGTTGGGGGTGGTGTAATGGCTCATGCCATGATTCCTCCAACCCCGGGACCCACATTTGTAGCAAATGAATTAGGGGTTAATCACGGGATAATGATGGCGATGGGATTTGTTGTAGGAATTTTTACTATCACCTGTGGTTATATATATGCGATGTGGGCCAACAAAAAATGGCCATTGACCATGCGTGACACAGCGGACGTATCCATCCATGAATTAAAACAAAAAGCAGCATTAAAGATGGATTCCTTACCACCTTTAGGTATTTCGTTATTGCCGGTTATAGTGCCAATTGTTTTAATAGCAGGCAACACCATCCTAAGCCTGTCATTTAACAGCCAGGTTGTTACTCCCGGTTCATTTCAGCATATGGTTTTAGGGGGTTTTAAAATAGCGGGTGAAAGTAACATTGCATTATTTATCTCTGCGTTATTTGCTCTTGTGCTTCTGTGGCGCCGACTGAAAGATGGCAAAGCTTTTCAGAAAATTGTGAGTGATGCACTCATGAGTGCGGGCACCATTGTGTTGATCATCTCTGCGGGCGGTACTTTCGGGCAGATGCTGCAGCAAACCGGCATTGGCGTTCAAATAGGTGAAATGGCTTCCGCCTATAAAACCGTTATTTTACCGTTGGCCTTCCTGATAACTGCTGTTGTGCGAACCGCGCAAGGCTCTGCTACGGTAGCAATGGTAACGACGATCGGAGTGATGAAAGGATTCAGCAGTGCAGCAGTTCTTGGCTTTCATCCCGTTTATTTAGCCCTGGTCATTGGTTGCGGCTCTAAAATATTTTCGTGGATGAATGACAGTGGTTTCTGGATTATAACTGAAATATCCGGGATGAAAGAAAAAGAAACGATCCGTTTTTTCTCTTATATGCTCACCGTAATGGGATTTGCAGGATTGGTAGCTGTTATGATTTTATCGAAAGTTTTTCCATTAACGTAAACACCACAGCAATGAGTTATGATTCATCAAATACAATTATTAAAACAACCGCTTTGGATAATGTCGGTATTGTATGCAACACCCTGGGGTTAAGAAAAGGAACAATTGTTCCAGGAAGTATTATTGTTACCGAGGATATTCCAATGGGGCATAAAGTAGCCCTGGAAGATATGCCTGCAGGCACTCCCGTGATTCGGTACGGACAGGTAATCGGATATACCATCTCCGATAAAATGAAAGGTAGCTGGATAAATGAAACCAATATTGAAACGCCACAGCCGCCTGAACTAAAAGATATTCCCTACTTTAAAGCCCCCGCTCCTGACTCCGTTCCATTAACGGGGTATACTTTTCAGGGATTCAGAAATGCCGATGGTACTGCAGGTACGAAAAATGTGCTGGCCATCACCGAGAGTGTGCAATGTGTTGCCGGAATTGCCAACTACGTTATAGCTAAAATTAAAAAGGAGTTATTACCCTTATATCCAAACGTTGATGATGTGGTAGCATTCAGCCATAGTTATGGCTGTGGTATTGCTATTGACGCACCTGGCGCTGCGATACCGATTCGAACAATCAAACATATTGCCCAAAACCCAAATTTTGGCGATGGTACTATGATCATTGGTTTAGGGTGTGAAAAGCTAAGGCCTGAACGGTTGATGCGGGATGGAGATAAAAACGTGAAAGACTCTATACTGTATTTACAGGATGAAGCATTTTCGGGATTTGAAGAAATAGTAGAGGGCATTATGGAAATGGCTAAAACACATTTGGCAAGGCTCAATCAAAGGCGGCGTGAAACCTGCCCCGTTTCCGATTTGGTGGTGGGAATGCAATGTGGAGGCAGTGATGCTTTTTCAGGATTAACAGCTAATCCGGTAGCCGGTTTTGCTTCCGATCTAATTGTAAGAGCCGGTGGAACAGTAATGTTTTCAGAAGTTACGGAAGTAAGGGATGCGATTCATTTGCTGGTACCCCGGGCGGCCAGTGAAAAAGTTGCGCAAGCCTTAAAAGATGAAATGGCCTGGTACGACGATTATTTGTCGAATGGCCAGGCAGACCGGAGTGCTAATACCACACCCGGTAATAAGCGTGGAGGATTGAGCAATATCGTTGAAAAGGCTTTAGGCTCCGTGGCGAAATCAGGCACAAGTCCGATTGCCGATGTTGTTCCCCCGGGAGAAAAAATACGGACCAAAGGGCTGAATTTTGTTGCCACGCCAGCAAGCGATTTTGTATGCGGCACTTTACAACTTGCAGCCGGTATGAACGTTCATGTTTTTATGACAGGCCGGGGTACGCCTTATGGTTTACAAATGGTACCAGTAATCAAGATAAGCTCCAATACAAAATTAAGTAACAGGTGGTTTGACCTAATCGACTTTGATGCAGGACCGATCGCATTCGGAACGAAAACCATTGAAGAAATGGGCTGGGAACTTTTCCAATTAATCATTGACGTGGCTAGCGGTAGCAAAAAAGTAGCCACGGACCAATTGGGCCTGTACAATGATCTGGTGTTGTTTAATCCCGGTCCTTTAACGTAAAAACGCCGGCTACCGTACTATTAGAACCCTTATGCCGATGGAGAAGCAACGCCTGCCGGTATGTCCCAGTTGTAGGTCTTAACAGCACCCAGTGTGCCGTCCTTACTGTTCTGTGGTTTGTACTCGATCTTCACCATCTTGAAAACCAACTCTACCTTCTGTACTACGATGCCTTCGTCTGTACCAGCGTTAGACACCTTCGTAATGAAAACACCTTCCATCGCCATCGTAAAGTAGGTTTCGGGGGATCCCTTGCCGGTCGTTTTCGTCATCTGCAACTCCACCCTCGGGAACGCTTTACCGGTGCAGATGTAGCCAAGGATCACTATTGAAGCAGTGTCGAAGAAGTGCTCGAAGTTCATCTTTCCGGGATTGGGCTTGCCTACGCTCGCGCCGCCACCTTTGGTCCAGCTAGTCTCTGCTTCCACTTCCCAGTCCCAGCCCTGGATTTCAACCCACTTTTCCTTGCCTTTTTGGATCGACTCGCCATCGGCCTTGTCGAAGAAGCTAACGAATGCATTGATTGCCATAATAACACTCCTTTTTGGTCTTTTTTAAAAATGTGATTTATTAACAGGATCACTTTCATGATACCAGGAAATTTCCCTGCCAATTTTCATACAAGATGGAAATAAATCATCAAAAAAACGAAATATATTTTGCCATTTTTTTTTATCAAAAATATTATTGATCAATTGGAGGAAATAGACAACTCTCTCTAAACTTGACTTAATGAAATAGCCCATAGAATGTATTTTTGAGGTATGATCGCAGGCCCGGGTCTCCTGATTCATTATTGCAACGGTATCTGAAAAACAGGTATCATAATCTTTAAATAAGTATTTTAATTTATATGAAAATCAGTTGCTATCATATCATACTTCTCCTGGCAGTGGTCATTTTTACCGATTGAGTAAAGGGATAATCGTTCTCAGGCAACTGTCCATGAAAAAAAATGATTCCTATCCTGAGGCGCTTCACGATCACATTTTCGAGAACGTTCTCGAAGATAA
>JBDSBP010000449.1:0-5730 GCA_039921525.1 Chitinophagaceae bacterium
TTTGGCTATCAGCCTTCAGCAGTAACCTATCAGGAAAACAATGTTAGAATTAGTTTCCTCCTGATAGCTGATAGGGGAAGGCTGATAGCCAAAGCGTCATTTTAGAGTTGACATAACACTAGCACACAAATGATAGAATACCCGCGGATTATAATCTCATTACTTTTCCTATTTTGTGCAGGATAAATTTCAAGTTAACAATACCCGATAATGTCGAAAGATAAAATTGAAAGTCACCCTTCCGGCATCGCTATCAGAACAACACTTTTAGGGATTGGCATCAGCATTGTATTAATAGTGGTTAAAGGAATTTCGGGGTATTTGGGACATTCGTACGCATTAATAGCAGATGCTACAGAATCAGGCACTGACATCCTCAGTTCGGCCTTATTATGGCTTGGATTACGTATTGCAGTAAGACAGCCTGATAAAGAGCATCCATATGGTCATGGAAAAGCAGAACCATTGGCGGCAATTGCTGTAGCGCTATTTTTAGTCGCCGCCGCAATCTGGATAGGTTATCATTCTATAACTTTTATAGACCAGCCACATGATTTGCCTAAAAGTTTTACTTTATGGATACTTATCATAGTAATCATCATTAAAGAAACGATGTTTAGATACGTTTTAAGCATCGGGAAAAAAATAAATAGCCAGGCCGTGAAGGCCGATGCCTATCATCACCGGAGCGATGCTATCACTTCTATCGCCGCTTTTATTGGAATTTCTATTGCATTAATCGGTGGAAAGGGATACGAAGGAGCCGATGATTGGGCTGCATTGGTTGCTTCCGGCCTTATTTTGTATAACGCCTTTGGAATAGTGAGACCAGCATTGAGCGAAATTATGGATGCAGCACCTTCTCATGAAATTGTTGCGAAAGTCAGGCAATTGGCTGAGTCAGTGCCAGAGGTCCGATTTACTGAAAAATGTTTTGTAAGAAAAATGGGCTTTGATTATTATGTGGATATTCACATTGGTGTAGATGGCGATTTAACGGTAGCAGAAGGACATAGTATTGCTCATGCGGTAAAGGATGTTTTGCTGCAGAGTAATTTAAAAGTAACAGATGTGCTGGTGCATGTTGAGCCCTTTCAACAGAACCAGGATAGATAAAAATAAAGTTTCATTATTTTTTTACAGGCACTTCGAGGATCAATGTTATACTGCTTCCTACTGAACCACCTGTTTTACTACCTACCTGGAAGTCTTCGCGCTTAATGGAGAATTGGCCTTTAAAAAGGCCGGTATCTTCTTTTGAAGAAAAAGTAAAAGGTATTTCTATTGGTTTGGTGATTCCTTTGATAGTAAGATCACCCACAGCTTTAAAGCCCGCAGAAGTTTTTTCGATCTTTTTAGAATGAAAAGTGATTTGAGGGTATTTGTCTGTGTTAAGCCATTCATCTTTTTTACGTAGATCCCTGTTGCGCAGTCCTATCCCGGTGCTTACGGAAGCTGTTTCAATACTTGCGGTGACAGAGCTGCCGGTTAAATCGTTTTCATCAAATTTAACCTCCGTCTTCAAACCGGAGAAACTGCCGTTTACCGTTCCAAATGGACCTTTAACAGTAAATGTGACCTTTGCATTCGCCGCGTCACTTTTCCAATTGGCTTTTTGGATGAATACGGCAAAAATTGCCGCCGTTGCCATTATTAGTTTTATCATTTATGATCAGTTTAACAGTTGTTTGTTGCAGCTACCCTCGGTAAATCGGGGTTGTTATAAACGTTGATATTTGTGGCAGGGTTGCCGGATGTAGAAAAATTTAGCTGAAACCAGAACTAGGGTAAATGCTCGCAGGAGCCACAGCTAAACTTTTAATGGTTGCTTACTTAGCCCAAACAGCACGAAAGCAAACCTTATAGGGTTGTAAACACCATGAATTCAAATCTTAGAGATTATATTGTGTAACTCCCAAAAACTATTTCGCACCAGGGTACCAGTTCCTTAAACGCACATCTATATTTTTATCGCCCTCATTGACCAGGCTTTTAAACCTATTTACATCCTGGCCACGGTAGTGATAAGGATAGACCACTTTTGGTTTGAACGCCAGAACGCCCTGTGCTGCCTGGGTAACATCCATCGTATAAGGCAGGTTCATACAAACAAAAGCGATGTCTATATTTTTTAATGCGCGCATTTCAGGAATATCTTCCGTATCACCGGAAACATAAATATTCTTACCGCCAATTGTAAGTACATACCCGTTTCCTCTTCCTTTAGTATGGAAAGCATCGGCGGCTTCCGGAAGATTATACATGGGAACAGCCAGAATTGAAATACCCGCCTGACTTGTTTTATCACCGTTTTTTAAAATTACCAGTGTTTGCTTGTCGATTGTTGTAGGAAGTTTATCCGCAACTGCCTGGGGAACTACGATGACGGCTTTTGACGTATTAACGGCTTCAAGGGTTTTAACATCCATATGATCACCATGAATATCGGTAATCAGGATCAGGTTTGGAGCAGCAAGGCCCTTAAATGCATCAGCTCCTCCGGTTGGATCAATGTAAATATTCTTTTTATCGTAGCTAAGCACAAGGGTAGCATGAGTAATGGGTTGTATCGTCAGCTCTCCACCCGTAACCTTTTCGTGGTCTGCCGGCACCAGTTGTGCTTTAGCGAGAATACCGGTAAGGAAAAATAAAAAAGTAAATGCATATTTCAGTTGCATAGTATTGCTTTTAAGTTTAAATACTTTCGGATTATTTTACAAACTTCCTCAAAAATATCTGTTTAAAAAATATAAGTTGATTTCAAGGCAGCTTAATAAAATTGATAGCCTATCTATATTTAAAATGATGACCTGATGAAATACTGTCACCATTCTATTAAGTTTTTCTTTTGTTCTTTCTTATCAATGATCCTGGTTACGGCAATGTCTCTGCAAATGATAAATGCTCAAACATATAACAAAGTTGATCCGGGACCGTTTGCGGATAGCTCTAACCACTGGTATTTTGGCTTTGATAAAAGCAATATTATAAATCCCATGCCGGGCACGCCAAAATATAAACCTACCGACATAAAAAATATCGCGGATAACATATTGCTTTTCCAAAAGCTAAATGGCGGCTGGCCAAAAAGTTATGACATGTTTGCCATTCTTACAGATTCGCAAAAAGATAGGGTGCTGGCTACTAAATATGTGTTAAACACAACTTATGATGATGGAAGTACATTTATCCAGGTAACCGTGCTGGCTAATGTATATAAGGTTACAAAAGATGAAAAATATAAAATGGCTGCGCTGAAAGGATTTGATTATATCTTGATATCCCAATATCGAAATGGGGGATGGCCACAATATTACCCACTAGAAGAAAACGATAGCAAGCAAATTACCTAAAATGATGACAATTTTGTGGGGATTATGGAATTGCTGAAGCATATAAAAGAGGGTAGGTCCGAATATGCTTTCCTGGAAGATAAATACAGCGAAAGGTTAGAGGCGGCATACAACAGGGCTATTCCATGCATCATCAAAACCCAGATAAATGATGCTGGCAAACCTAGCGCTTAGTGCCAGCAGTACGATGAAGTTACCTTACAACCTGCCTGGACGCGAAAATTTGAACTACCAGGTATCTGTAACAAAGAAAGCGCGGACCTCGTGATCTTTCTGATGAGCATTGAACATCCTGAAAAACAAATTATCGATGCGGTACAAAATGCGGTAGCCTGGTTTGAAGACTCAAAAATTTTTAATACGCGGTTGAAAGCCATTCCTGCTGAACGGATGGTAACACCCTGCCGCGTTTCTACGACGGATAGGGTAGTAGTGAAAGAGACCACGACTCCGCCTATTTGGACGCGCTATTATGCGCTCAAAACACATAAGCCTATATTTTGCGACCGGGATAGTAAAATAGTTTATTCGCTTGCCGAGATCGGCCATGAAAGACGCGATGGTTATGCCTGGTACACGTATTTGCCACAAGCAGTGCTTAATAAATATCCGGCCTGGAAAAAAAAGAGGGGACTGTGAAAACAATAGGCAATTTTTGTCGATCGCCTTATCACAACGTTGTTTAACTGTGAACATTAAACGGGAAGGGAAATGACCGCAGAGAGAGCAATTAACTCCCTCTTCTCTGTAAGTCATTGCATCTCTAATTGTCAACAAATGGTGAATAATTTAATCTGACCGTTACCCGATTTTTCTCTAAAATTGCTCCAAATTGACAACCATGCAGCAGCGTCTTTTTGACATACCTGAAGAGAAACCCAAACTTGTTTCGCAAGCGTTAATTATAAATACCCAACAAGAAAAACTGCTCAGTAAACAACAGCAATCCTTTAACAGGCTGGTTAAAAAAATAGAGAAGTTAAGAGTAGACCTCACACAGTTAAGCAAAACCCTCGATGAAAGCCTTAATTTTTACCTAAAGCACATCCATCCGCTGGAACAACAAATAAATGAATTGCATAAAGAATCCGTAAAACTACTTTTTATTTTTTTTAAAAATAAAAAGCCATTATCGAAAAAAGAGCGTCACTTTTTAGGCGGCGCAATTGCCCAACGACTCGATATTATTTTTGGCTTCGAAAGAATCGAACCTGATGATGAGATGAAGGAAATATTTAAAGCCATACAAGGAATAAGTTATGAAAAGGCCATGGAAAATGATTTTGACAGTTTAAGGGATGACATGAAGTCTATGTTTGAAGAGTTTGATGTTGATATGAATTTTGATGATATTCATAACACAATGACAGAAGAAGAAATGATGCAAAAGGCGATAGAACTGGAAGAACAGTTTAAACAGCAGGCCAATGAAAAAGAGCAACAACAGTCAGCCAGGATAAAGACTAAAAAACAAAAGGAGAAAGAGGAAAAGGCAAAACAAAAAGAAGAAGTACGTACAAAAAATATCAAGAGTATCTATAAACAATTAGCAAAAATATTACACCCCGACCTGGAACAGAATGAAGAACTAAAACTGCAGAAAGAAGAATTGATGAAGCAGCTAACAAACGCTTACGAAAATAACGATCTGCATACCTTGCTGAACCTGGAACTAACCTGGATACAAAATGAAGAAAATAATTTAGATAAGTTAACAGATGATAAACTTGAAATTTATAACGAAGTTCTTAAAGAACAGATCGCCGAACTGGAGGATGAAATTGAGGAAACAGTAGAACACCCACGCTACCAGGTATTGCAAAAGTTCACTACGTTTGTCACACAAATGCGATACCTGAAAATGGGATATCACAAACAACAGATGGAAAACAGTAAGAACGGGATGGAAGCAAGCATCGGAAAGTTAAAAGGAAATGAAAAGCAGGCGTTATTGGTGGTTAAAAAAATTATCTATGATTTTGAAATGGTCATAAAATTCCGGATGAGTGCTCAGCGGTTTAGATGACTGCTATCTTCCCCTCCTTTTTCAAGGGACGTTCAGGAACCAAGCGAAGCACGTGACTAAACGAGGGTGGTTGCTGCGGAATGTTACCTTAAGTTACAAAAGTTCGAAGATTATTTGTCGGCAGCACCGTACGTAATCACCCCCGTTGGATTCCGTGCTGCGCAACGGAATCCAACATCCTCTTCTTGAATAAGGAGGGGAAAGATAGCACCGTCACTCCGACTGGTTCATTGAACTTAACGACATTAATTCGTAATTGATTAAAGTTTAATCTTCTGAATCCTGACGGCATTCAGTATAGCCAGCAACGCCACACCCACGTCTGCGATAACGGCTTCCCATAGCGTCGCT
>JBDSBP010000450.1:0-13860 GCA_039921525.1 Chitinophagaceae bacterium
CCCAGCCTGGAAGATGAAGCGTTTCACCAGGCGCTGACAGGTATGGATGCGAAGATCCGTAAAAGCCAGAAGGTAAAAGTTACTACTTCAGGGAGGCATGAAGGGCGCGTGGAGATTGGATTTTCGCAGCAACTGCGCGAATGGTCTGATATGAAAAAAATTAATCAACCGCAACTGGTGGCATCTGCCGAAGAATTATTATCAAAATTCACCTATCGACGGCAACTACGTCTTTGTTGGTTATCACAGGCCAACAGGGGAAATTTCAATCCGCAGGAATTAGAAACAATTGCGGACAAAATTTGTCTTAACCGCGGCTGGTTAAAGCAAGAATTCAGGTCAAGCCGGTTTTTCGGCAAGCTTTGGGAAAAAGTGGAAACCCGTATGTATTCCAGTGATTGGAAACAGAAATGGAAGCATATACCTATTATGAAAGCGATAGAAGATCTAACGCATTACGCCCAGACTGTTTCATATAATGAATTCGTCCCGTAAAAATTTATCAACCAATAAACAAAACTGCTTTAATTCGTAGTTTAAATTGTAATTGAATCACACTTTCTCAAAAAGATTTATCCGGTATTTCTCTTCTCGTTTTTCAAATAAAAGCTTTAACGGTTTGCCTGTTTCCGAAAGTCTCAAAAACGACTCATGTACCTGGTCGCCGGTAAGCGGGTAATCATGAACGATAGGTGTCCAGTGAACCATTAGTAAATGTGCGCCGGGAGATAAATGCTCTACTATTAATTGTTGGGTAATGGTTAGATCTTCTATCGATAGGTAATATCCAACTTCCGACATAATGATACAATCAAATAGTTCTTCCGGGAATTCTTTAGGAATTTCCATTTTTTTAAACCTAACCTGGGGGTAAGCAGACAAACGCTTACGTGCCTGTTCAATAGCAATAACACTCACGTCTACAGAAAGCAGGCTGTGGCATTTGGGTGCCAACCGTTCTGTAAGAACACCGATGGAACAACCAATTTCAAACACATTTTCATATTTGGCCTTTGGCAACGCTGCGATAGTAGCCTTGTATTTTTCACGTTCGTATTCACTGGTTTTAAAGTTCCAGGGATCATCGTGCTGTTTATACATGTCATCAAAGTAATCGGTAGGTAATGTTTGTGAAGGTTTCATGTTTTTGTTTGTGACTCAGGATATATTTACATGAATAATCATGCCGCTCTGAAGTACATGGATCTAAAAATTCGGCTTTCATTCATGCCTGCTAATAAAAAATATTTCTTCCGGGCCCCTGAAATGTGCCAGCATTTCCGGTGAAAGCCAGAAACCACCCGGATCATCGTCTATCATTCGTGTAACCTGCGACTGGTGTGCGGCGATAGCTTTTTGTTTAACGGCTAACCATCGCGAAATATCAACGGAACGGATTTTCACTTCATAGTGCCTGGGCAGGTCATCCGCCAGCCCGCGCTCCCAAAGCCATAGTGGATATTCAAGTTGAAGAATCTTTTTATTCGCCGTGCGTAATGCGTCTTTGACCAATGACCAGCAGGCACGATGATCTGCATGCGTATCCCTCCGCCAGGGTAGGATAATAGTACCTGGTTCAATCATTTCAAGGTACCCGCGTATAGTTTCAACGGCCTTTTCAAAGCCAGGTTCTCCGACATTTGGAACAGAACCATCTTTTAACCCCATAAAAACAGTTTGGCTGGCTGGCACTTGCAGGTAAGATAATGCCTCCAGCGCCTCCCTGGCTCTTAGCGCAGAAAGAACATCCGCTGGAAATTTAATCGAACCAGGATGTGACATACTCCCATCACTTACAAATACCACAAACACGGGGTTTCCCATTGAATGTAATACCGCAATCATTCCACCGCAGCCCAGTGATTCGTCATCCGGATGTGGCGCGAATACTATGGTTGAACCGAACCGGTTTATTTCACTAACAGAAAACGGCAGCGCGGAACTTCTTACCTGCAACGTATTAACGCCATAGCTCATGCGCAGTAATTTTTTGATTTAAAACATAACCGCCGATGGCTGTAAGGGTTGCGTCTGGCGCAGGTTGCCGTAAGTAAAACGTAAGATCGCGGTGTACCCTTTCCAAAACATTTGGTCGCATGAGGCCCCTGGCTCCCACGCAACGCTCGGCCAGTTGAATGGTACGCAGGCATATTTCTTCCATGGCCGTACGCGTCATATTTGCAAAGGCTACTAATCGATCGGTTTGCAATGGATCCTCCAACCACTCATCTGTTTTTTTTCCTGCGTTTTCTATCCACAGATTTCCGGAAGCCAGCAGGCAGGCCATTTCGGCCATCCGTGACCGTTGAAATACATCGTCTATCCTTCCAAGTGATTGAAGGTATTCCCTGGCTGCATTAAAAATAGCTTCCGCACCACCGAGTTGAACCGCTGCAAAACGAATGGCACCGCCACTGAAAACAGGTTGATGATAATATAATTCAGGTTTTCCCAACAGATCTTTTTCTTCCAGCTCTACGCCGGTAAAATCCATCCGGTAACTTACCGAAGCCCGCATACCTAAAGGTTTCCAGAAGGAAGGGTCTTCAATTACCGGCTTACCTTTTTCCATGGGTATGATACACATTTGCCATCCTGTTATCGTTGTGCCTGATAACATGCCGGTGATTAAAGGACGATTTATATAACCTGCCCCGGAACAAAACGTTTTAGACCCTTCCAGCCTGTAGCGGCCATTGTCTAAAGCATGTATGCGGATTCCGTCGGCTGCCTGGGTATTCCAGACGCCGAATAACATTTTGCGTTCTGTTACATCTTTATACCATTGCTCTTTTTGTGCTTCATTGGCAAAAAGATGCACCAGGTTTAATGCGTTAATATGACCTTCATATATGCGGCCGACAGAAAGATCGGCACTCCCGATTTGTTTAAGCAACTGGAGTAGCTGCTCCGTGTCTGGCTTCGAATAATCCAGCGGACGCGTGGGTAAAACACAATCAAGCAAACCCGCATCTGCCAGGGCTTTAAATGATGATACAGGAAAGGATCCCATTTCATCTGTAAGCGGTGACTCAAGGGTTATTTGATGCAGCAGTTCATCGGGTAGTACCAAAATATCTGGTTGTTTAATGAATAATAAAATGTTCAAGCAGACAAACACCGGATTCCGTCGATTGTTTGCAAATTCTATGTAGATATTGTATTTTGTAGAAAGATTAAATAAGGTGCCGGTAGTGATGGTAGTTGAAGTTATTCCAGCGGTGTAATTTCATTTAAATGGGCGCTTCCAAATGTTGGAAGTATTTTCCAACATTTGGAAAATTGAACCCGACAATATTTCTTTTATAGATTGATTGATAAACGGTTGCACTTATGGCATATACGTTGTTCTTTTATAGAGTCATTCATTGCTTTTCAATGATAATATCCACGAAGATGATTACCCCTGGTTGACGAAAATGTTTTCAATTAACCTTTAATCCCCATCTAAACGATTATGACACTAAATCGAGTTAAAGTCAGAGACCTGATAATAAAATGGATATCTAGTATATTTATTTAATTTGGATACTACCTCGTTATAAAACTTAGGCTTTGTCGTAGCTGATACATTCCTTTAATTCTTTTTCAGAATAAGCGAGGTTGTATTGTTTTAACACATCGTCCGGAACACCATTCCATTGGTTAGGTACGTTGCCCAGATAACCAACGTCTTTTACGCCTATTTCGGACGTATAAAAACCCGTGGCGGTTAAATTTCGTACCAGGCTAAAAAAGGCTACACCCTGTGCCATTGCTGGTTTTGCTTTCTTTGGCCAGGCAATCTGGTCCACCATTTCCATTTGTTGTATTTTCGTACAATCTTTAAAAGCCTTTTCATACCGGGTTAAACATTGCATATCGAGCCATCGCAAACCGCCGCGCATTGGAGTCTGATGCTCCGGCATATCTTTTACGATAAACTCTATAAATTCAGGAACCTTTGCGTCGGAAGCGCTGCCGCTCACGGCATCTTTTGGAATAATAATATCACCCAGGATGGTGATAGTTGCCATCTCGTTGTCGGTAAAAAATTTTTCAGCACTTGTCACCTTTTTATTGGCGATCACTTCTTCCGGCATCCTGTCTGAAGCTACTGCGGCTTTTTCTTCCGTATTTGTTTTTACTACACCTTCTCTCTGCTCTTTGGTTTTACAGGCGTCTAATAAAAGACTGCTGGAAAAAGTTCCCAGAGCAATTGCTTTAATCGATTTCCTTCTATCCATAATGGTATGATTTAAAATAACATCGTTATCAACAAGTATAAGGAATTTAAATATTTTGTTTTTTTAATTCATCTACAATGTATTCAGATGCGCGCATGGAAAGCGCGAGTATCGTCCAGGTGATGTTCTTATCTGCCTGTGAAACAAACTGCCCACCATCCACACAAAACAGGTTTTTAACTTCATGTGCCTGGCTGTATTTGTTTAAGGGTGCCTTTCTCGCATCATCTCCCATTCTTACTGTGCCCGCTTCATGAATAATATTGCCAGGAGTGTGCAGGCCATAATTATTTTCTTTGGTATCATCTCCTCCCCAGGTGATAACTGCCCCCATTTTATGCAAAATTTCCTTAAAGGTTTCTTTCATATGTTTGGCCTGGTTTATTTCATAATCAGCCCAGGTGGTATGAAATCTCAATACCGGGATACCAAATTTATCCACTACTGTAGGATCAATCTCACAATAGCTGTCTTCCCGTGCAATACCTTCTCCCCGACCGGCCATGCCTACGTGCGCGCCAAAAAAATAACGGTAGTCTTCTTTCAAGGAAGCACCATAACCGCCTGCTTCTTTCTGCGCACCTTTTATTTTATATGTTCCGTTGAGGTTTTCTATACCCCAGTTAAAACCATACAATGGCATCCCGAAACCACCGCCATATTCAATATGATAACCGCGGGGGAAATCCAGTTTCTTATTATCTAACCACCAGGGTGTATATACGTGCATACCTCCCACTCCATCCTCATTATATCGCTTCCGGTCGAAAAGCTCGGGGATGATGCCACCCATGTCGGCACCGGTTGAGTCGTGCAGGTATTTGCCCACTACCCCGCTTCCATTGGCTATTCCATTCGGATGTTTTGTTGATTTTGAATTCATCATCAATCTCGCGGATTCGCAGGCGCTGGCTGCGAGGATTACGGTACGCCCGCTCACCTGGTATTCCTGCATATCGTCTTTGTTGATATAAGAAATACCTGTTGCCAGGCCCTCACTGTTTGTTAATACTTCCCTGGCCATAGCGTTGGGGATCACATCTACATTACCCGTTGCCATAGCAGGTTTTATTAATACGGAAGAAGAAGAAAAGTCGGCATACACTTTACAACTACGACCACATTGGGCGCAATAGAAACATGAGCCACGTTCTTTATTCACCGGCTTGGTAAGAATAGATAAACGGGAAGGTATAACCGGGATTCCGATCGCTGTTGCCGATTTTTTTATGAACATTTCATGCAGCCTTGGTTTGGGCGGCGGTAGAAATAAGCCATCGGGATCATTGGATAATCCTTCATTGGTGCCGAATACACCAATGAGCTTATCAATTTTATCATAGAATGGTTTTATATCTTCATAACCTATCGGCCAGTCATCACCCAAACCATCAATACTTTTTCTTTTAAAATCTTTAGGGCCAAAGCGCAGGGAGATGCGACCCCAGTGATTGGTTCTTCCCCCAAGCATGCGGGCGCGCCACCATTCCCATTTGGTGCCCTTACTTTGCGTATAGGGTTCACCATCAATCTGCCATCCCCAATAGCAACCATCGAAATCACCGAAGGGCCTGAACTTTGTACTGGCGCCCCTGCGTGGCGATTCCCATGGATTTTTTAATTGTGATGAATTGATGGCCGGGTCATACATGGGCCCGGCTTCAATCAGGCAAACTTTTAACCCGGCATTAGCTAACACATAAGCGGCCATACCACCCCCTGCTCCTGATCCTACAATAACCGCATCGTATTTTTTTGACTGCTTTTTAATCTGTAAATCTCCCATGGCTAATGTGGTTTAAGTGTCGAAGATAAATATTAATCAATTACGAATTACGAATTACGAATTACGAATTTAATTCCGGATTGAGGGAATCAATTAGCAATTACAAAGTACAAATTTTGCGATTAAAGGTTGGTTAATGGGGGCGGTTTCTTTTATATAGAAAAAGTTTTCTTGTTTTTAAGCCTGATTAAATAGTAGAATGTCGGAGAGTCGCATTTCAAAACCTATAAGGTTGATTTATTAAGACAAACATCACGAAGGCAAACCTTATAGGTTGTGTCCTCCTTATAGTTTTGTGCTCCTTATAGAGTGCGTTCTCATTGTAGATATGTACTCCTTGTAGTTGTATTCCCTGACAGGTTGTAATTTTTTATCGTTCCCAGCTCATACCTCAAACCTGTTCTCAATCCACTACTATTTCGCTAAGAAATATCCATCCGGGCTGCCCTTTGCTGACATGCCATTGAGGTAGCTTTGCCAACCGATCGATCATCACCTTAATAATTTTTACCGGAGTTGTAGGAAAGGTAACTTTTTCAATTATTAAACGGGTCCCAGCATTTTTTTCTGGAATTTCAGGTTTGATTATTCCCAGCAGTTTTAAGCCATCTTTGCTCATGCCACCCCATACTTCTACTTTTGAGGGTGGAAAAATTCCTCCACCGGTATTCTGTAACATGTTTAATAACAAACTTTGAACGGTGGCGGTGTCATGGAAGTACAAAAAAAAGCCTGCTTCATTCTGGCGATAGCCCAGCCATTGCCCGTTACGTGGATCCAGGTCTCCAAGGTCGCCATCAGATAATAAATTTGCGGACGCATCATATTTAGGATCCTTCGGTGTAATCAATTGAATGGAATCAGGTTTAAACCCGCGTTTTATATAAGCCGCACGTGTGTCATTGCTGCCAATCCATCCTTTTTTGAATGCCCTTGCTAAAATGGTTGTACTAGTATCAATGGTAATGGGCGCCTTGTACACCTTACTGTTTGCGCTGTCTGGTTTCGTGCCATCTACCGTGTAACGAATTTCAACTCCTTTGAAGGGGTGTTTCATTTCTACTTTGGCTGGCTGGTCAAATATGCCGGGAGGCGTTATTATCATTGGAGGTGATAACGTGGTGGTGACTTGCCCGTCATCAAAATACCCGGTTTCGATATGAACCTTATTATACTTTTTGCGCACTGTTATAAGTTGTACACTGTCTATGGAGGTGTTCCAAACATACACTGACGCCAATTGGGGTAGTGTCAATATTTTTTCAAGAGATGGTGCTTTAACAGCAGTACCTGAAAGGGCAATTTCCTGCAGATTTTTTAAACCGCTTAGTTGTTCCAACCCTTTATCCGTAATATCCGTATAATTAAGATTTAGCCTTCTTAGATTTGGCATCTGTGCAACAAACGCCAGCTCCTTATCCTTAACCGGCATTCTCGCCAGGCTTAATTCAATGATCTGTTGTTTGATGTCCAATAACTCTTCGAGGGATTTAGATGAATACTTATCCTTTCCATAAAAATGTACGCTGATAGCAGGAGATCCTGCACCGGGCTGTTCGAGAACACGGAAATTATTATTGAGGGCTGCTATCTTTTTATTGTCTGCAGCGGCGAATGTATAAACGGGCTGATCTAAATTTTCTTCCTTCGCTCCAAGAAAGTGCGAGGCGAGTATTCTAAAAGAATCCTGCACTGGCAGACTGGTCAATTTTTTATCGAGCGGAGCTCCTGATCTTATCCATGCATATAAAAGCAAAGACTCTTCTTCCGTGAGTTGCGGTTTTGCTTTCGGTGGCATATGTTTCTTTTCATTATCAGGCAGGTGAATGCGGTGCAGCAGCAGGCTGGTAGCAGGTTTGCCTGCAACATAAAGAGGCCCGGTTTTACCGCCGTTCTTTATTCCAATTGTATCATCCAATACCAATCCCCCTTTGATGTTATCTTTACCATGGCAACTGAAACATTTATTTTCCAGGATGGGTTTTATCACATCGTCAAAAACAATCGCCTTATCAACTGGCACTTTCCTTTCTGCGGAGAGAGGAGCAAAAAGGTAGTTGGAACCATGGGTTAAGGTTGCTCCCCAATGGCCGGTGAACACGATGACTAGGCAGGCGAAAATGGTTAAGCCCCTACCTAATTTTATATGTTGATGAAAAAAATTATTAGCGGCATAAAAAAGAAAACCCATGAATGCCACCGTTATACCACTCCATTTATGCCATTGCAAAGCACCCCCGCTTCTATCCTCTTCCAGCGATAACAATAAACCCATTATCGCTGTGATAACGGCTGATAATGCAGCTATTAACCGGAACGCGTTGAGCCAGCGCAAAAGACCCTGGTCTTTTGCCGGTATCCAGAGAGATAATAAGGATAACAATAAAAGCACGATGGGGAAATGGAGAAACATCGGATGCATACGTCCCGTAACTTTTAACCAGGCCGGGATCTGCAGCAAATGCGCAGATGCCACGATAAAGAAAAGGAAAACAATACCTCCCCACAATATTCCTTCTCCAATTCTTTTAATTGTATGCAAGAGAAATTAGTTCAAAGTTTAATGTTTAAAGTTTAAAGCAGTCTCATTGGTTTGGAGGTTAGATAGTTCCAGTTTCATGTATTTTCTACCCTCCTTTTAATGTACTTTTAGACTCTTTTAAATTTATACGGATATACTTTTCCGGAAGCCCACTGTGCCACATAAAGGTTTTCATCATCATCCACACAAACATCGTGTGGATGTACAAATATTTTCTCAGCCTGCGACATGGGTTGCAGTTCTTTATTTTTATAGACTGGTTCTGATCCGCCGATATTGGATACAACTTTATTATTCTTGTCGAGGATTGTAACAAAACCTGTTCCAACAGCCTTCAGGTCAGGTGAACGTAAAACGGCGGCGTACAAATGTTTTCCTTTGATAACGGGTCTGCAAACACAAGCACCGGGCAACGCAATTATTTCAATTAATTTTCCGTCCATCGAAAAACGCTTGAAACAGTTACGCGTACGATCGGTGATGAGTAAGGTTAATTCCTTATGCCTGGTATCGATGGTTATACCATGCGCATTATCCAAATTTTCAGGTTTGTCTCCTTTGCCACCAAAAATATTTTTCAGTTTTCCGGCAGCATCGTATTGCATGATAAATTGCGAACCGTATCCATCGGCAATATAAAAATCACCATTTTCTAATACGGTTGTTTCTGTTGGTACAAAGGCTTCCTTCTTTTCATACTTACCCGTTTCTGCAGGATAGTCTATTGTAAGCAACAGTTTGCCGTCGATCGTGGTTTTATACACCTGGTGTTTGTTGGTATCTGTGATGTATAAAAAATCTTCGCCGTTCGCACGGTGTATCGTTAATCCATGAGCACCGGGGAATTCATGTCCCCAAAACTCTAATAATTTGCCTGATTTGTCATAGACAAGAATGTTATTTTTTGTTTCGTTGGTCAGCAGGATAATTCTGCCCTTACTATCTTCTACCATTTCGTGGCAGTCATTTACGGGATGAACAGAGGCATCCAATGTGCCCCATTTTACATCCATCTGGTACTTCATGCCGTTATGGCCATACACGGGCTCTTTTGATTTTGCAAAAAGGCCGTTGGCTATTATTAGTCCGCTGGTTGCCATGGCTGATTGTTGAAGAAATTTTTTACGGTTCATGTTTATTTAATATTAAGAAAGCAATGTTGTTAAGGCTATCAGCTGTCAGCTGTCAGCTGTCAGCTTTCAGCAGAACAAGATAAGGCATTTGGCTAATTTGTTCTTGAAGAATAATCATTTAATGTTTTATATCGACAATATGTTTTATTTACTGAGTATTTTGTTTTTAGGCAGGTTATAAGACATTCATGATTTTCAAAAGCTGATTGCCGATAGCCGATAGCTGACAGCTTCCTACGCAATAATATTCTTCACCACACTTCCCGTAACATCCGTTAACCGGTAACGCCTGCCCTGGGAGCGGAAGGTCAATCGTTCATGATCCAGGCCCAGCAGGTACAAGGCCGTGGCCTGGAAGTCGTGAACGTGTACCGGATTTTTAGCTATATTATAACCGAATTCATCTGTTTCTCCATAAACCATCCCTGGTTTAATGCCACCACCTGCCATCCAGATACTGAAGCACCTTGGATGATGATCCCTTCCGTAATTATCCACTGTCATCTTACCCTGGCAGTAATTGGTTCTTCCAAATTCACCACCCCAGATAACAAGAGTTTCATCGAGCAGGCCCCTTTGTTTTAAGTCGGTGATGAGCGCTGCGGAGGGCTGGTCAACATCTTTCGCCTGTCCCCGCATTTCATTGGGCAGGTTACCATGCTGATCCCATCCCTGGTGATATAATTGAACGAATCGAACTCCATTTTCAGAAAGCTTTCTTGCCAGTAAACAATTGGCTGCATAAGTTCCCGGCACCAGGCATTCGGAACCATACAACTTTACAATGTCATCCGGTTCTTTGGAAACATCCAGTATTTCAGGAACGGATGTCTGCATGCGGTATGCCATTTCGTACTGCTGAATTTTTGTGGCTATTTCCGGATCACCAAAGGTTTCATAACTGCTCTGGTTAAGCGCAGCTACTTTATCGAGCATGGTTCTGCGGGCCAGTTTGTCAAGCCCATCAGGATCCTGTAAATAGAGGATTGGGTTTTCGCCGCTGCTAAACTGCACTCCCTGGTGCACAGAATCCAGGAAACCGTTAGACCATAATTTTGAATAAACCCCCTGGCCATTACCTTTTCCACGAGAAAGCAATACGCAGAATGAGGGCAGATTTTTATTTTCTGTTCCCAATCCGTAACTCACCCAGGATCCCATACTGGCGCGGTTTCCCTGTTGTGAACCGGTTTGAAAGAAAGTAAGTGCCGGATCGTGATTGATGGCTTCTGTATTCATGGAGCGGATAATGCAGATATCATCCACGATCTTCGACATATAAGGGAAGATCTCGCTTACCCAGGCACCTGACTGGCCATGTTGATTAAATTTATAATAAGAACCAATAAGCGGAAATGTTTTCTGGTCAGCCGTCATGCCTGTGAGTCGTTGCCCCATACGGATAGATTCAGGAAGATCCTGGCCCATCATGGTTGTCAGCATCGGCTTGTAGTCCCAGGTCTCCAACTGCGAGGGCGCCCCATTCTGGAACAAGTAAATAACGCGTTTTGCTTTAGGTGCAAAATGCGGGATTCCCGACAAGAATTCTTCTTCTGTACTCGCCGAACCTTTAAACAGATCCGGAATCAGTAAAGAACCTAATGCAACGCTGCCCAACCCAATACTCAATTGTGATAAAAATTTGCGACGATTCGTATTCAGCCCGTGTTCGAGCAATTCTTTTTCCATAGTTACGTTTTTGTAATTGCTTCTTCCATATTATAAATTACCTGCAGCACCTGCATCAAAGCCGCCAGTTCACCGGCACTATTTTTTCCATCGAGCTTGTACTCTCCTACTTTGATAAGTTTAGCGGCAGCCTCAGGGTGTGTTTTAAAATAAGCCTCCTGATCTTTCCAGTAATTTACCAGGAGGTCTGTTTCTTTTTTGTCCGGTTTTCTACAGATGATACGCCTGAATCCATTAATTACTTTAGCATCGCCGGCAGTATTGCTTTTTAATAAGGTATCTGCTAACGCCAGGCTTGCTTCGAGAACTGTAGGATCGTTCATCATGATCAATGCCTGCAATGGCGTATTGGTACGAATTCGTTTTACTTCACACTGGTCGCGGTTGCTGGCATCAAAAATCATCATGCTGGGTGGCGGTACTGTTCTTTTTATAAACGTATACATGCCTCTCCGGTATAAGAGGTTGCCATGATCCTGTTTGTAGGTAGCTAAAATTCCACGGCCCGATGTGGCCATTTCCCAAAGTCCCGAAGGTTGGTATGGTTTAACGCTTGTTCCACCGATCTTCTTGTTTAATAAACCACTGCTCTCTAATATCATATCTCTCACCAGTTCCGCCGGAAGGCGCACCCGTGGTGCATAAGAAAGATAAATGTCGTCTTTATCTGCCTGCAGTTTTTCTTTACTGATGACAGCTGATTGACGATATGTGGCGGAAGTCACCATCTGTTTTACCAATCGTTTAATGTCCCATCCATGTTCGCGGAAGTCTACTGCCAGCCAATCGAGAAGTTCCGGGTTGGTAGGCAACTGTCCCTGTGAGCCAAAATCATCGGGGGATTTTACAATTCCTTTTGCGAAAAATTCCTGCCACATCCTGTTTACAAAAACCCTTGCTGTTAGCGGATGTTTGGGATCTAATAACCACTGTGCCAGTCCAAG
This sequence comes from Chitinophagaceae bacterium, assembly GCA_039921525.1. Classification (GTDB taxonomy): domain Bacteria; phylum Bacteroidota; class Bacteroidia; order Chitinophagales; family Chitinophagaceae; genus JADCRZ01. The sequence continues at coordinate 12,321 of JBDSBP010000450.1, forward strand.
CCTGTTACGGGGAAGATTTGAAGGAAATGCTAATATGGAAGGCGGAGTAGAAGGCTGTACTTCCTTTGCGGGAGCATCATAAACCCCACGGGTAAGTATATACGTTTTTCGCAACGTATCCCGCTCGCCCATTATGGATACTTCCAGTTTATTGGTATCTGTTTTATTAATGAATTGCAGCACATTTGCAATGTCTTCCTGTGTTATCTGCATCCGTGGGTTCTTGGCATAAGTATCAGGTCCGCCTACGGTTGATTCAAGACCTACTTCTTTTATATTATTGAAGAAAGCAAACATCTGGTAATAATTCTCCTGGCTAAACGGATCATATTTATGATCATGGCATTTGGCACATTCAAGAGTAACACCCATGAATGCTTTGCCGAGGGTGTTTGTTCGGTCTGTGACATATTCGATGCGGTATTCTTCATTGATTACGCCACCCTCTTCCGTGATCTTATGATTGCGGTTAAAACCGGTTGCCAGTAATTGCTCTTTGGTGGCACCCGGTAAAAGGTCTCCGGCCAGTTGCCAGGTTATAAATTTATCGTACGGAAGATTTTCGTTAAATGCGTGAATTACCCAATCGCGCCAGGGCCATTGTGTGCGATAGTTATCATCCTGGTAACCGTGTGAATCTGCATAGCGGGCCACATCCAACCAGGGTAATGCCATACGTTCCCCGTAGGCTGGACGAGCCAACAGTTCATCCACCATCTTTTCATAAGCTTTTGGTGAAGCGTCGTTCAGAAAACGATCTGTCATTTCAGGCTCTGGTAAAAGCCCGGTAAGGTCAAGAGATACTCTTTTTAGTAGTCTTTCCTTGTCGGCTTCTTCGTTGGCAGTAAGTCCTTTTCTCTCTAGCTGATGGTCAACAAAATAATCGATTTCGTTTTTGGGCCAGTCTTTGTTTTTTATTACCGGTAAAGAAGGTTTCTTTGGTGCTACAAAGGCCCAGTGTGGTTCATAATTTGCGCCTTGGGCGATCCATTTTTTTATGATGGCAACTTCTGTTTCGGTAATCACCGGCAGGTTGCTGGAGGGGGGCGGCATCATTATAGACGTATCTGTTGTGCTAATGCGCAGGTAAAGCTCGGATAGATCCGGTTTACCAGGAACGATTGCATGTGCACGAGGATGTTCTGTTAATGCTTTGTAGGCTTCTGCTTCTATATCCAATCTTAATCCCGCCTGCCTTTGTTTTGCATCGGGGCCGTGGCATTTATAACATTTGTCGGATAATATTGGCCTGACCTGGAAGTTGTAGCTTATTTTTTCTGATTCATTTATCTGGTCGCTTTTGTTGCTGGAGCATGAAATAGTGTACAAAAGCATTACGCCACAGGAAATTATAAGTAAAAGTATGGACAGCTTTTTCATTAGCAAGCTTTAAAATAATTTAGGATAAGAGGCCTAAATTTACGATAAAAACAGCGAAAAAGGGTTAAGGATTTATTGAAGGCTGAATTATTGTTGTTTAAGAGGCTGACAGAAAGTTACGGGCGTTTGTAGGAGCAGGGCTTGCCCCCGCCCTGACTGC
>JBDSBP010000451.1:0-11244 GCA_039921525.1 Chitinophagaceae bacterium
CCAAATAAAGTTGTTTGAACTTTTGTGAGTTTCTATAAATGAAATAAAATACCATGTTATTTTTACACACCTTTTTAACCTGGTCATAGTAAAGAATCACCCGTTTTAAACCGGATACAAATGCTGCGATAGATAAAAATCAGGGGCGTAAAACTAACTTGCGCAACTTTCTGAGTCCTCGCAGGCGAGTAGTTTTGGCCACTTCTGCCGTTTTAAATTTAACTATCTCCGCTATTTCTTTATCAGAATACCCATCCGCTGATAACAATATAACCTGCTGACAATTTGCACTTAAATAATGCATCTTTTCTTTTATCAAAGCAAAATCTGATTGTTTCGTTAGTTTTTCAACAACAGATAACGAGTTGTCAGATAAATACATTTGCAGGTCATTTATTGATTCCGTTTTGTGCACTGCATTTTTACGGGTCAATCCTCTTCTGATAAGATCTATACATTTATTATTGTAAATTTCATAAACGTATGTTTTTAAGGAGGCGCGTTTTTGAAAGAACCCATTAGATATGGAATGAATTACTGCCAGGATAGTGTCAGAATATGCATCAAATAAATCTTCGCTGCGCAAAGAATATTTGTTTTCGCCAATAGTAATAAAATAGGAATATTGCATAAACAATTGTTCTTCTGCTTTTCTTTTAATGATACCCGTAGTTCTGAGGTTGTTGATAATTTCACCGTCAGCATTTTGGCCGGAGTTGGAAATACATTGCATGGAAATAAGTTGTTGGTTTAGGTAAGGGTTGAATAATTCGCCAGGCGTAGGTACTTCTGATTTATTATTCATATGCAATATCTCATCTAACGGTTTCATATCATACATGAAAAGAACTGTAATTGACACCGGTAAAAAGACGCTTATCAGGGGGTGTTTTAACCTGTTGCAAAAAGGAATTCAGGGTGCCAGGAAGTTTGATTATCGGGATGTGAGGGCATGAAGTCTGGTTACTATATGCGGGGGAAATTCTGCTGAAAGTAAATTCTATTGTAAATAAAAAAAGGAGCCCTAAGCTAGTAATACATAAGTCAGGCAGCATAAAGTTGATCATACTGCATAGAAACAACGATTTTAGATTTTTTACCGTTCTTATTTTTTATTAGTAGTTCGCCTCCAATCAGCTTTATTCTTTCCTCCAGACTCAATTTTGAAGATGCCAGGAATTCGTCGCTGACTTCCTGGGACAAGCTTAAGTCCACCGGTTCACCATAATATTCCATGCTTATCTTTACTTTGGAGCTTGTATAGGTAATTTGGAGCCTGAGGGAATCATCGTCAAAAGACCTGGTGATCAGAAATGTGATTTCAAGAATTACCTGGAAAAAAATAAGCCCGCATCCGGGATCCAATGCAAACGGAATTCCTTTCACCCTGACTTTTTTACCCGTGTTATCATGCAGGTCAACTTTTAGCTCCCGTTTCAATGCGTTGACGAAGCCTGATTCTGTTAATATCTCTTTTTCGGGATAAAAACTTTTACCCATATCTCTTAAATCGCAAATTGCCTTTCCTACAAGTTCACCTGATTCTGCGAGATGAATTTTCAAATCATCTTTAACCAACGTTCCCAGGGTAGTTAATTGAATCCGAACCAGGCTTAACACCTGACCGGTATTTTCATAAATGTCTCTTACTATGGTTTTAATATAATGATCCCGTATTTCAAGCTTTGCGCGAAAAATCTCATGTCGATATTGAAGTTCATGGAGTGGTTGCGAAAATTGCATAAGCAAAAGTAAATTTTCCCGCTGTCCCGCAAAACGTGAAAAACACGGTATTTAACCAGGAATTTTTTGACTAATATGTTTAGGATTAAAGCAATTCAGGATATATGGATCATGGGTGATGGGTGAATAAAGTTGATCAATAGTTCCCTTTCCATGATTAATCACATAAGTGCCTCAACCTCATAAATCCTTCAAATTCGTAATTCGTAATTTTTAATTCGTAATTGATTACGTCCATCCTAAAATCCTAATCCAGGGTTTCAATACCATTTTTAATAGCGTACATCGTAAGCCCCACTCTTGTTTTCACTTTAAGTTTTTGAAATAAAATATCCCTGTACCCATCAATTGTTCTTGGGCTCAGGCACATATGATCCGCAATCTCCCTATATGTATATTCCGTGCAAACCAGCTTTAAAAATGTTATTTCGCGTTCATTCAACTTAACGATTTCTTTTACGTGGTTATCGTCTTCATCCAGGTTATTAATAGAATGGATAAGACTTCCGGTTACCATCTCTGAATAATAAAACCCTTTGATTATTACCGCATTAAGGGCCTCTTTAAGTTCTAAAGGATCGCAATCCTTTAATATGTAACCCTTCGCCCCCGCTTTAAACATTCTTATAATGGCAGTTTCATTATCATACATCGATAAAGCCAGTACTTTAATTTCGGGATAGTTGGTTTTTATCCAATGAGTAGTTTCGTACCCATCCATTTCACGCATGTTGATATCCATCAACACTAATAAAGGCAAAGATGCCGGTTTTAATTTTTTAATAAAATCCATTCCGTTATCAGCCTCAAATAAGATATCATATTTATCGAAACCGCGTATTAGCTCACAAAGACCTTTCCTGAGTAAAACGTGATCATCAACCAATGCAATTCCAGGAGTTCTATGGGTATGATTGGATAATTCAGAGGTGTGGGTTGTGTTCATATCATTATGATTAGAGGGATATATGATTAATAACTTGAAAGGGTGTTTTAAATATACAGATAAATTATGAAGTTCATTTTTACAGGCCGGGTTTACCATCATAGGCAAATTAAATTATTTTTCTGCCTTTGAACAGGGTAAATACACTTCTTTAAATACTGTTATTTCACTGTTGCAATATTGTACATTCATGTATATCTTAGTATTCGGTATTGAAACTGCTAATTAATTTAATGCTCGGCTAGATGTTATCGGTGGGGTAACGGGTAGATATTATTAGCTTTCATCAATCCCCAATTAAAAATTGACTGATGAATACAGCAGATAAAGGTGCAAGAATTGTGAATTTTATAATTGATGGTCTTATATATTTTATACTACTTTCCTTTAGCATTAATTTTTTATTCTTACCCTTTTCAATGTCTTTGACACAGAAAGCAAATCTTCTTTCAATCTGCAGCCCGGTTGTATATTTTGGTTACTATTTTCTATTCGAATATCTGTTAGGAAAAACACCGGCAAAATTTCTTACTAAAACAATTACGGTAGACCGGAAAGGCTATAAACCGACACTTAAAAGCCTTGTTATTCGAACACTGCTTCGATTAACCCCTTATGATTCAATTTCATTTATTTTCGGGCAGGGTGGATTACATGACAGTTTCTCCCAAACAATCGTTGTAAATAGCAAAGGAGTAAATCTTAATCGAGTCACTGAAAAAAACAAACATTGATAAAATACGCTATTCTACATTATAATATTTTTGATAAGGGGATTTTATCGTAGCAGCTTTAATTTTACCAAATACTTCGTTGTATATACTACTGGATTCAAAAGCTTTTGTATCTGCCTCGCTTTTCCAAACAGTGCAGGATATAAATTCATCATCACTATTTACAGGCTCTAATAACATAACCTCTACGATGCCTGGTTGTTTTTGAATAACAGGTGCTATCTCGTTATAATATACTTTTTTTGTTTCTGCGGTAATATCCGGTGCAAGGCTAAAATAAGTTAATCTGACAAACATGTTGTTGACTTTTTGAGTTTGAAATAAATAAACCGAATATTAATAATTTTTTTTCTAACCTGATAATATAAATCCAAAAAATCTAAATAGAACATCTTAGCCAGGCATTGTTAAGAGAGCCAACTATTATCAAGAGGGGCGTTTTTAGGGGCAGGGTTTGCCCCGGCCCTGTTACACCGGATACATGTGGCTTTCTTAACGTTCCTGAAAATATTCTGACAGTTTCGGATGCAGTCAGGGCGGGGGCAAGCCCCGCCCCTACGAACGCCCCTATTTCGACAGCAAGATTTTGACAATTCAAACATTACTTCTTATTTTGGATGCCTCAAGTTCACCTACCGATTAAATCATTAAAATGTCTAACCCTGTTCAAATGGATGAAGCCAGGCTCCAGGCTTTCAAAACACTTAATATTAGCCCGGAACGTCGTGTTATTTTAACCCTGGATGGAGGCGGTATGAGAGGAATACTAACCATTCAATTGTTAAAAAAATTAGAAGAAGTAGCAGGAATACCCTGTCATAAATTATTTCATATGGTTGCCGGAACTTCAACGGGAGCCATCATTGCCGGACTGATAACGACTGGTCATACTGCGGCCGAAATTGAAAAGTTATACGAACAACTTATCACGCAGGTTTTTGATGACAGAACGCTCGGTAACCGGTATATTAGTCCCCCTGCTTTTACTAAAGAGAAATATCGCAAGCTGTTGAAAGAAGTTATTAAAGATGTATCCTTGCAGGAAGCGTGTGCATCTACCGGGCTTGACCTGATGATAACTAGCCAGGATATGGCAGCAGCGGAAGAAACTTTTTTCTCCTGTTTCAAACAATCCGATGGAACCTATCATGGAACATACAAAGATGTATTGCTTCGCGCTGTAATGGAATCAACTATGTCTGCTCCTACTTATTTCTATCCGTTGGAAAGATTTGTTGATGGGGGCACAACCACCTATAATAATCCTGCGCTGGCGGCATTTATGGAGGCGATTTCTTATAGCTGTACGAAAACAACTACTGCGTTGGCCGACTATCAACTTAACAATACCACATTGTTTAGTTTTGGTACAGGCATTTCCAGGCAATTTATTAAACCTACACAAACAATAAATCCCCACGGTATAGATATCGCATTCTGGTTAAACTGGTTAATGATCGCCACCGGGCAGGACGCAAGTGCCATGCAGGTAGATGCCCTTCGTTCACCCATGATCAAAAAAAGCATCGACTTTCGCAGGTTTCAAATATCCCTGGATCCCACAGCGATTAATAAACTTCCCAATATCGGCACACTCGATGAACATAAATATGGAAGTAAATGGCTGCATGATCTGGACGAAGAAATTTTGGGAAATATTGACATGGCCGATATCACTAAGTTTGACCTGATGCAGGTAATAGGTCAGCAAATGGCTGAATTTATTATGCAGGATAATAAATTTACCGATGATCTTGCCAACAACAACCGCGACCTTTTAGTAACCGCATTTGGCGATGTGACAAGAATTCAAAGTCAAATGAGTAGCACAGAGTGGCTCGATAATTTCAAAGCGTAAGTCTGTTTACAAAATATTATTTCCTGATTTGAAGTTTCAGGCCTACTTATAGAATTGGGCCCATAAATTGTATTTCGCATATTTGCAAACCTGGTAATGTTCTTTTGCTTTATTGTAGTATTCATCATTCAGTTTAGTCCAGTTGTTTGCTGGAATAATTTCCAGTTCATTTGTTTGAGTACGGAGTTTACAACCGGTTAACGCCCTTACTTGTAAAAGAAATAATTCATTAGGGATGTCCAGGTCTCCCGCTATGGTCCAAATACGAAGGGTATCGTTACTCACCTTTATAATTTTAGCTCCATCCCCGCTGAAAAACGCATTGTCCATCATTTCATCACGGCTAATAGGTTCATCGATTAGCTTACCTGTACCTGTTTCCCATAAACGAACTGATCCATCATCGTATGCTGTAAGTATCCGCTTATCATCCCTGCTAAAAAGGGCGTTGGTAGCTGTTTCTTCATAAACCATTGCAGGACCAACCGGGTTTCCTGTGGCCGCTTCCCAAACACGGGCCGTATTATCTTCACTTGCAGTTAAAATATATTTGCCGGTATTGCTAAAACAGGCAGTTCTTATTGCCCCCATGTGTTGCATTGTTATACCGACCGGTTTTCCTGTACCTGTTTTCCAAACACGGGCCGATTTATCTTCGCTGACAGCAAGAATGTATTTTCCATCCGGGCTGAACATGGCATAGTTTGCATAACTTATTGGGGTAGTTCCATAAATCATATCCGGCCCAACCTGTTTGCCATTATTCACATTATATAAACGAACCGTTTTATCATAGGTTGTTAAAATATAATTTCCGTTTGAACTAAAAATAGCAGTTTTTACCGCCAACTTGGGAAAGTTCATAAGTTTGCCTGTTTCTACATTCCATAATTTAGTATGATAACCGAAATTTGCCCTTCGTGAGGCCACTGAAGATAAGTTGCCGGTATCAGAACTGGCTATCATTAATACCATTTTTCCATCATTACTGAGAACAGGAATTCCAATAATACTTTTGAATGGTATATCCCTGCCTGTTTGCCTTCCCGTTTTTATAGCCCAAACGCGGGCAGTATGATTGCTATCTGCATCCACGGTGAGATACTTTTTACGGTTGTCACTAACCGTGGAGAAGCTCAAAGAATCTTCCCGTAACATTTTAGTACCAACTAGCTTCCCTGAATTAATATCTAACATCCTGACAATATTTTTAGGGCTTACGGTTATAATATTTTCTCCATCTTCATTTAAAACCGCGGTTCTGGCGTTTGCATACACAACGTCAGGAACCCCTGGCGATATTTCCCTAATGTCCCAAACGCCAACAGTTCCATTTTCTAATGCGGCCAAAAAACACTTGCTACCAGGGCAAAATTCAACGCTTACTAATTTGTCCCCATTTTTCATGGGCGGACCGAGCGGCTTTCCCGTGGCCGCATCCCAAAGACCTACGTCATTATAACCTGAGGTGAGAATTTTTTTTCCATCCGGGCTGAAAATAGCCCTGTAGATATATTGGGAACTCTTTATTACAACTCCGGTCGACCTTCCAGTTATGCCATCCCAAACCTTTGCAGTACTATCGCCGGCGGTTACTATGTGCTTTCCATCAATACTGTAAAAAGCTGTGCTGGCACCGGCGTAATGTGTCATGGAAGTCTTAACCAGCCTTGTTGTAGCGGCTTCCCATAGGCTGGCATCTTTATAATCGCTGGCAATCAGGATATGTGTATCATCAGGACTGAAGACAGCGGTATTAATCCGACCGTTTCCCGGATGATTCATGTCAGCGCCAATTTGTTCACCCGTGTCAGTTTTCCATAAACGTGCGGTGGTGTCACCCGTTGTTAGAAATTGTTTCCCACCCAGACTAAAAAAAGCCATCAACGTAAAGTTGTGATCATTCAAATGCGTCATAGGAGACCCGATTTGTTTTCCATTTCGGGTATTCCAAAGGCAAACGGTGTGGTCAGCTATTGTCAAAATTCGTTCTCCATCAGGGCTAAAAATTGCCCGTTCAATAATATTATAAATTCTTCCATCTGCGGAATCCTTAGGATAGGAAATAGCCAATATTTCTTTCCCTGTGGCCACATTCCAGAGTCGGGCAGCAGTATCCGTTCCTGATGTTAAAATCAATTTACCATCCGGACTAAAAACAGCGGACAACATATGATACGTTAGTTGTGGATGGACGATATCATTACCAATTTTATTTCCGGTCTCCGCATCCCAAAGGCGAGCCAAATGATCCTTCTTACCCGTGGTAAGAATTTTTTTGCCATCCGGACTAATCACTGCGCTGTTAAGGCTTTCACCATGAAACAGTGAATATCTTAATTTAGCTACAGGAAGATACTGATCAACATCAATTAATAAATTCTTTGTAAGATCCTTATCCTTACTTACTGCTACAGCCTCCGCTATAAAATGTAAGGCTTCTAAATTTTTATTATTTGCCCGGGCAGCAAATGCGTTGTTCCAGTAATTTCTTGTTAATTGGTTTTGTACGATTTCCTTTTGTTTCACCGCTTCATTTTTAGCCTCTGCTTCTAATTGTTTGGCGATCTTTTCCCTTAACAAAGCGCTTTCCGCCTCTCTTCTTGCGGTGACAGCATTCTCCTTTTGTTGGTTGATCTCCTCGTAAATTTTTACGATCAAACTATCGAATTTTTTTTCTTGTGGATTACAGATCTTGGCAGCAGTCAGTTTATTCAACGCCAATTCATACACACCCTTATTGGCGAAGTCTATTGCTTCTTTATACATACGTTCGCATTCTTTAACCTGGCTGAATGTGCGGAAGCAGGTACCTAACAGGATTAACATCATCAATATTGTTTTCATCGCAGTACACCGCTTTGATTATTACTTTGTTGAAGAAATCTTTTAAGCGTTCCCCGTTGACTGACTAACGATGAATCATCAGGATATTGCTGAATAATACTGTCTGCGTTCATAAATTCTTTCCGGGCAAATAAAAATTCGCGCGCGTCGAAGTATGCTTTACCGTTTCGCATGTTTCGTTGAAATTGTTCTTTTTTAAAACTTTTTAAATTATCCAAGGCGATCTTTTCGTTTCTAACTGCCGTTTGCCGTTGAAAAAAAGCCACTATGGCCAGCGTTAAAAAAACGAGCGCTGCCGCGATGCCGATATATCGTTGTTTCTTTAATTTTTTTCTTTCCTCTCTTCGCCATAATGGCAAAATTTTCCCGCTTGTTTCTTTATTCAAAAAGGCGGCTACATTGGTTAACTCTTCCTCATGGTCACGGACCTTTTGCCATCCTTTGGCCTCTTTTTTAAATCCACGCAGATCGTAAAATATTTTGGTATGAAGTTTATGTTGAAGAATGTTTTCTGAAAAGATTTCTTTCTCTTCCTCTTTCAAATTATTGCCTTCAGTAACAGCCAGCAGAACGTGATCGATCCCTTTATTTTTTATGAACCAGTCAATTTCCAATTGCACGTATTTAGAGAGGGCTGCCTTCCTGGAACATAATACCAGTAAATATTCTGACCGTTGCAAATACTGTACAAGAACGTCTTCCACGAAATCATCACTCCGGGCTGTTTCAGCAGCTTGTTTCTTTATAGAATGAAGCGAAAAATCACTGCCGTCCCTGCAAGCTAAAAGTACTTTTAATATTACGTCTTTGGGTGTTTTCAATTTATGAAAGCTTTCCAAAAAAGCTTCAATTTTCCTGGAAAGCTGGTAGTCAGGATCATTAGAATAACTGATGAAGAGATCAAATGTGGTTTCGGATGTAACTAATTGTTCTTCCATTTTAGAAGTTCTTACATGCTGATAAAAGCTATCGCTGACAGTGCTTAAAGTTCCTGTTTATAATTCAATATACAATTAAAAATGGCGATCCGGTTTAAACAAATGCCTGATACCTGGCTATGGCTAATCCTTTTATGAATGCCCAACAAGGCCAAGTCAACCTGCATTTTGGAGATTTCAGCTCAAAGCGCCCCAACCATTTATGCGAAGATGCGGTGGCGCTTTGGCTTAAATGACAAAACGGAGAGATGCTGAAGAAGTGAATTTATAAGAGAACTCTTAATTTTTGATTGTCATTTCAGGGAAGCGTAGCTGGCTGATAGAATAAAAACATCTGGTGCGCTTCAACTGAAAACTCCCAAAATGTATGCTGATTTGTACTTTTGATACCGGCAGCATCTTCCTGTAGTTTTGAAAGGTATAATAAAAATTATATCTTCATTACTAAAAGAAAAGTAAATAATATTGCTTTAAAATGAGAAGGTAAATACATGTATAAAATACTTACTATTGGCCAATTGCCGATATCCAAATATAAAACTAAAGAAAACTAAATGACTATTTCATCTCCCAAAACCGTTACCCAGGAACTTTTGCGCGTTCCTGTTTTAGTTGCCGCATTAGGCTACCTGGTTGACATGTACGATTTATTTCTTTTTAGCATTGTTCGTGTTCCGAGTTTAAAATCGCTAAATATCCCCGAAGACAAAATACTGGGAGATGGTATCATGTTGCTAAATCTTCAAATGGCGGGTTTACTTATCGGCGGTATATTCTGGGGGATCCTGGGAGATAAAAAAGGGCGGCTATCCGTTTTGTTTGGCTCTATTTTAATTTACTCCCTGGCAAATATCGGCAACGGGTTTGTAACCTCTGTGGGCGCATATGCCGTGCTACGATTTGTGGCGGGTTTCGGGCTTGCCGGTGAACTGGGAGCGGGAATTACCCTTGTAACGGAAATTTTACCTAATAAAATTCGTGGCTACGGAACAACGCTGGTAGCAACCCTGGGAGTTGTTGGCGCTTTACTGGCTTATGTCGTGTCTTATCTTTTCGACTGGCGCGCTTCTTACTTTATAGGCGGTGGACTTGGATTATTATTGATGGTATTGAGAATACGTGTTTTTGAATCAGGTATCTTCATCAAGCTAAAAGAAACAAATGTTAAGCGCGGAGCTATACTGATGTTGTTCAATAATAAAACCCGCTTGTTAAAATATATTACCAGCATTGTCATCGGCATGCCGATATGGTTCGTAGTGGGGATATTAATCACCTTCTCTCCTGAAATTGGAAGAGCCATGGGCCTTGATCAGCCTGTTAATGCAGGTAAAGCGGTGCTGTTTGCTTTTGGCGGACAGGTTGCCGGGAATATTATAAGTGGTTCGCTCAGTCAGTATTTGCAAAGCAGGAAAAAAGTGATCTTACTTTTTATGCTGGCCTCGCTTGCGTGCTTCCTGGTTTATTTACTGGTGCCGTTGAAACAAACAAACTTACTGTATGTACTATGCGCTTGTTTAGGATTTTGTAGCGGTTACTGGACCCTGTTCATAACCGTTGCCGCCGAATTGTTTGGTTCTAATCTCAGGGCTACTGTTGCTACTACGGTGCCCAATTTCGTGAGAGGCACCGTCATCCCGCTAACCTTTCTTTTTCTACCATTGAAAAACCAGGTGGGGATTATTTACAGCGCATTGATTGTGGGGTTGTTTACATATGCCCTGGCAATTGTGGCACTTGTTTATCTGGAGGAGACGTTTAAGAAGGATATTAATTATACGGAGGATATTTAGGTTATGCAATAACCAGCAATTAATGGTTCTGTCAAAAGTCAGTGCCTCTCGTCCCCGTTATCCTTTTTTATAAATTACGTGTATAAGAAAGCTCGAAAGCCGGGCGATGATAAACAACGGCGCGGGAAATATTGAATTCGTAAAAAAATGCAAACTTGTTTCGACCAACTCCTAATGCCAGATTTGGGAGTAGTGCATCGCCGACCCTGTAAGCCGTACCCACTGAAAACGCACTACTCGTACTATCATTTAAGTTGAGAGTAAGATGTCCACCAATAATTTGTTCATGTATGCCATTGCGCCATATAAAGTTGCCATAACAACCGACGGCATACAGTGAGCTGATTTTAATAGTGTAGGCGGACTGGATCCCATAGTTTGATGG
>JBDSBP010000452.1:0-5681 GCA_039921525.1 Chitinophagaceae bacterium
GCACCGATAATTTTTTCAATAGAATCTTTTTTGTTAGCTGGCAATATCAGGTCGGTATTGATGATCATACCACTACTAACCGTATGATTTTGCAACAATGCCTGTCCAGTGGATCCGGAGCTGAAGACCATCATCATTTTGCCGGCAGCAGCAAGTATTTCCCCCAGGGAAGTAGCCGTAAGTAATTTGCCGTTTTCAGAAACGGCAACCTTATTTAAATCAGACGCCTCCCCTGTATTCAACGCTGTATTGCTGTTAACCTTTGGAAAATAAACCGAATTACCCATAATGCCATGTGTACCGGGATAACTACCGGTGGAATAGGAGGATGAGTTAACACGCGTCACTGTCGGAAACACGCTATGGTGCTGGTTTCCATAACTGGCCATTTGTTTGAAAGCATAGAGGTTAGACATCCCTTCTTTTGTAATGTAATCCGGGCGCAGTCCATCAAAGAACACAATCAGTGTTCTTAAAACAGGAGTTGGCGGCTTTTTGGTTGGCTGTGCAGATATAATAAGAAAACAGGTTACTATTAGCAGAATTTTTTTTGTGATGGTGATCATGCCTGAAAATTAAAATAAATTAATGATTTTAAATTAGTCTGATAAAAACATAAAAGAGGGCTCGACCTGTGAGGTCTTCAAGACTTCCCAGGTCTTGAATGAGTACAGTAAGCTACCCTTATCTCAAACGAATAAGTAATCTAACCTTATCTTAAACCTTTGAAGTCTCCAATACCTCAAAGGTCAAACCCTCTTTTTCTCAACATCATTGCCTCTCCACCAATATCACAAACCCCTTCCCCGCCGGAATAGTAATCCCATCCAGGCTTTGCAAAGTTTGCTGCGGTTGAAAAGTTTCAATAGCAGGAATAACAAACCTAAACCTACTATCATGAGCACCCATCAGTCTTGCATCCAGTTTTATATTACATATTTGGTCCACTTTTGTCCAATTGGCAATTGCCAGCAAAGATTTTTTTGCGCCTTTAAAAACAGACACTTTCACACTATCATTATCAGTGCGTGCCGGACAAGCCGGATCCCAGTATCCCAACATTTCCATATCCTGGATTCTAACAGCATCCCACAGTTTCCATAAATGTTGCTGTGCTGAATCCCGCGTCCAGCCTGCACGGTCGGTGATTCCGTATACCATGCCCCGCCACCCGTTTCCGCCAAGCATCTGCCCGGCATTACCGAAAGGGATACCCGAAATTTCTACCAGCCAATGGTCGGGGGCACGATTGTAGTTTCGTCCTTCACCAATCCAAACCAGATCAATATAAGGCAACAGGTCCATATACAAATTAAGGCAGGATGACCAGCCGGCAATTTTATTAAAGTGATTCCAGCTATGCAAATCGATCCTTGGTGCCGGCCTGCCGCCTTCAAGGATTTTCCGCGCCCGGCGTAAGGTATTACGGTCCAATGCAGCATCATCGATATACATTCCATCCACCTGCAGGTTTTTAACCATCCAGCTTAATCCCTCCAAATAAAAATTATTCAACCGCGAATCCGGGGTAGTGATAACCGAAAGATCCTGGTGGCCCTTGTATTTACCTTCGTTAAAAGTGGCTACCCATGCGGGTATAAAATTTTCATGCACATTTTTGGAAAGCCATTCTGGCGGTCCTTTCGGATGTATCAGCGTTTTAGCATCCTTGCCCGCACCAGGATAGATAAGTTCGCCTTCCAGGCTTCGGAAGGCCCAGAACTCAGGCATATTCACGGTCAGCTCGCGGGTGGTGTAATACAACTTCGTGCGGATATTTTTTTTATGGGCATTATCTATAAAACGCCGGAGGTCAGTTACGTTTTCCTGCAGGTAAGGATAATTAATATATGGATTGATATCTTTCTTGTGATGGATATTAATAATGTTAGCGCCCGCTTTTTCCGCGGCATCTATGTACCCGCTGCTCACATCAGAATCTGAATGATAATAGCGGTCTGCAAATTGACGGTCCTTACTGATCAATTTCATGGGTGTGATAAGCAGCTCGAAATTAAAATGAAGTCTCTCCCCTTTCACCAAACTTCTACTACCGCTGAAACATTTCAAGCGTGTTTGATTACCCTGTTCATTCATAACAACGCCACCCTTATTTTCATTATACCATGACATGGGATTTTTCAACGGTCCAAACGCATAATAAATGTTCACCAGCGGCCGAACATAATTTGTGTCCAGTAATTTAAGACGCAATCCACCATTCACACCACCCATCCACACTGCGTCCTGGCCCTTGTTGGCTACATCCCATTTCCAGCTCCATTGCTCTGGGCGATAGCCGCCTTCCCTCCCAAGACCCATCATGTATGCAGACATTTCTTTTGTAATGGCTGTTTTCAAACGCACATCCTTTACTACAATGTTTTTCTTCGGTATTAGTTCTACCTGGTAACTGCCCCAACCATCGAATTCAAGACTGCCTTTACATAACACATCACATACGGTCGAGCTGTTTAAAACCTGCCAGGTGACGGCATCTTTATTTTCCGTAGTAATAATCAGCTTACCGGGCTGTAAGGACAGCTTACTGCCATCCTGCAATTCTACTACAATTTGCATAGCATCTGCAAGAATTTGTTTCGGCTCAACACCTAATTGCTGATTAGTATGAATGAAATAACTGGTTATTTTTTGCGGTAATCCCTGTTTACCGATAACAAGCGAGCGGCCGAGTATCCTGAGTTGAGTCGCTGTTCGTTCTACGGCAGTAAACCCTTTTGTAACCATATGGTTTTGTGCAATGGTTGAATTGAGCCATTGCAAACGCGACAACGTGCTGGCATCATCCACCCCTTGGTTCGCCACCAACTGACCCATAACGTTGATGCCTACCTGAATTACGTCATCGCCTTTATCTGTGTGCACAAATATTTTGGAACGATATACTCCCTCAGCATTTCCAGGTATGTTCAACCCGATCCACATAGGTAGCACCCTGTTCTTCTGAAGCTTTAGCTTTTTGGCAAACATCTTCCCCATAATGTCAATTCCCTCCTGGTTAAAACAGGTAAAGGCTGCCGCCGCTATTTTATTTTTACCATTATTAACTTCTTCAAAACTTATATGTATGTCGGTAAGATCAAAACGATTGGCAAAAATCCCTAGTTGAAAAACAAAGAATTCGCCCGGCTGAGCTTCGGCATAAAATTCGTTTGTACCAGCCGCACTACGTTTCAACCATCTCCCGGGTATAAAATCCAACTGTGTAATAGGCAACTCCCGGCGTTCAGGAACCACGATAAATGTTTTGCCAGGAAACTGTAACAGCCATTTTGATTGATCATCTACAGAAGCGACCTTCAACAAACCACTGTCCTCTCCATTTGTAGTTGTCTGAGCAACGTTTGTAAGAGTCCTTGACAGCATATACAGCAAAAATATAAGTCGGTTCATTGTATCATTAGTTATATAAAACACCGGCAATTTATTGATTCCTGATCGAACTCCTGACCTTCCCGGTAATAAATGATTAATTTCAATTACAAGAATTAAATAATTGTCTTTTGAAAAGATTTAAGCGTACGTTAACGGTCGCTGCCATAATTATCATAATGTTATTTATTTTCTCGAATTGCATTCAAGAAAATAAATCAGGTAATGATGCCAGGGGCAATGATTATGCGGGATCCGCAAAATGTGGTAGCTGCCATCGGGCAATTTATAATTCCTATAAAAATACCGCGCATTATGTAAGTACCGGCCAGGCTTCCAGTGAGACTATTAAAGGCAGTTTTCATCCTGACTCTAACGTTTACTCCTACCGGCCCACATTAAAGGTAACCATGGTTAAAAGGGATAGCGGTTTATACCAGGTTGCATCTATTGATGGCATCGACAAGCAGGCTCAACGTTTTGATATTGTTTTTGGCTCAGGAAGAAAGGGACAGTCATACGCTTACTGGTTTGGAGACCATATTTTTCAACTTCCCGTTTCTTATTATGTTCCTGCAAAAACATGGGTAAACAGTCCTAACTACCCACCTCATAATGTAAAGTTCAATAGGAATGTGCTCATCGGTTGCTTCGAATGTCATGCGTCATTTATTGAAAAAACATCCGAAGAAGTTGCTAACAACGAACTGGTTGATCACTTTAGCCGGGAAAATATTATTTATGGTATTGACTGTGAGCGTTGTCACGGAGCTGCTGCAAAACATGTCGTTTTTCACGAGGCTAATCCACAGGAAAAAAAGGGAATGTATTTACCTGCCAGTAATAAGTTATCAAGAGAAGAAAAATTAACGATGTGTTCGCTTTGTCATTCCGGGCCTGGTAAAACAAAGAAGTCGCCATTTTATTACAACCCTGGTGATAAATTAACCGATTATTTATATGCAGATAATTCTCCTGTAACTAATGCTGATATTGAAGTTCATGGCAAACAGTTTCAGTTGCTTTCTGCCAGCCAGTGTTTTATAAAAAGTAGGGAGCTGAATTGTTCATCCTGTCATAATCCTCACGTACAGGAAAGAGATAAGCCAGCTCTTTTTTCTCAAAAATGCATGAATTGTCATAGCCTGGCTAATCATAATTTTTGCAAGATAGCGCCCGAAATAGGCAGCAGCATTGTAAATAATTGCATTGATTGCCATATGCCGGCGAAACCCTCGAATGTTATTACGGTAATGTCTCAAAGCAAAGCCACTAATATTCCTGCATTGGTAAGAACGCATTTAATTGCAGTTTACCCAGACGAAAAGATAAGAAGATGAATATGCTCATCGTTTATTTACCTGTATTATTCAAAGAGATAAATCGTAATCTTTTATTATTTATCGCCACAGCTATCACGTTTCTTCCATTTGCCATTCTAATCATTTTCATATCACGCACTTCACCTTTAATGTCAATACCCGATTGCAGCATGCTTGCCGCTGTAAAATTCCTGCTTGTATTGCCTAATAAAAGCGTTCCATAACTTGCGTCATATGCACCTTCATACGGCAGCACATTATGAAAATTGCCAGCAGCCAGAATATCAGGAAAACTATCCTCGTTGAAATCACCCGTGATCCAACTAAACACAGGCGACCATTGTATTTCAGAAGGCAGATTAATGGGTTCAAATTTGCCGTTATTGTAAACCAATACCATACTTGACAAAGTTGCAGCCGACATCTTTTTTAGGGAAGCCAGCTTTGCCCCAAAGATTTCATCTATAGTTTGTCCGGCGAAACTTTTATAATCAGGATATTTCTTTCGTATAACACCAGGCAAAACTTTTTGCAATTCATCTTTGCCCAGGAAGGAATAATAACATCCATTCTTTTCCGTTGCCAGTAGCTGTTCAGGATAAAAATTTTCATCCAGGTCTCCTTCATACATAATTAGTGGATACTGTTTGGAAGCATGCCACTTTGAATTTTCTCCCCAATTACCCAATAACAGATCTTGCTGGCCATCTTTATTGATATCCGAAACTTTAACGGAAGTCCATAACCCGGTTAGTTCATCCAATCCAAACTCTTTAGTTCTATTTCGTAACTGTCCTTTCTCATTCACAAATATAGAAACCGGCATCCACTCCCCTACCACCACCAGGTCCATCCAACCATCTTTGTTAATATCGGTCCAGGTGGCATCCGTCACCATGCCGATATTTTCCAGTTCCTGGGCGAATGATTTTGTTTGAATAGAAAACTTACCGCTACCATCATTTA
>JBDSBP010000453.1:0-7139 GCA_039921525.1 Chitinophagaceae bacterium
TTGCAAGATTGTATTGTTGATAGGTGAATGCCGACAGCCTTTTATCCCCTTTTTTCTTTATTTGGCTTAGACTTTATTACTTTTGATCTTATAAATATCTATAAATAATTGTGTTGATGGAATATAATACCACTAGAAATCATCTTATGATGAAAGAATATGGAAGACATATTCAAAAGATGATAGAATATCTCATGACGATTGAGGATGAAGAAAAACGTCAGAAAAACGCCTACGCTGTTATTGAATTAATGGGCTTTTTAAATCCGCATCTGAAAAATGTGGAAGATTTCAGGCATAAGTTGTGGGATCACCTGTTTCTAATTTCTGATTTTAAACTCACGATTGACTCTCCTTATCCTATCCCAACCCGTGAAACTCTGAAAGCAGGCCCCATGCAGTTGAAGTATCCTAAAAGATATCCCCGGTTTTCGCACCTGGGCAAAAATCTGGAACTGATTATTAATAAGGCGTTAAAAGAAGAGAATCCTGAAAAAAGAAATGGTTTCGCTAACGCCGTTGCATATTATATGAAACTGGCTTATAACAACTGGCATAAAGAAACGGTACATGATGATGCCATCCAAAGTGAATTATCTATTTTAACCGAAGGCCAGTTGGAATTTACCAATACCCCCTATGTCAAAAGTTATCGCCCCAATGAAAACCGGGACAGGGATAACCGTGGCAGTTATGGCGATTATCGAAATAAACGTAATCAAAAGTTCCAGCCACGCAGCAACAACAGGAGTAATGATAGCCGCGACAGCCGCGACGGGCGCGATAGCCGCGACAATCGCAATAATAGCGGCGGACTAAACCGGAATAATAATAATAATGGTAATAATAATAAGTTTAAAAAGCGATTTTAGTGAATCCTTGACCATGATGCGCTAAAAAACCATTTTAAAGGTATTAAACCCTGGTAGCTCAATGTTAGCCGGGGTTTACTTTTTGTATAGAACAATGTAAAGCCTGATATATGGGTTTATCCTTTGAAGTTATCGGCGGCAAAAAATTGAAAGGTGAAATAATTCCCCAGGGGGCAAAAAATGAGGCCCTGCAGATTATTAGTGCCGTATTATTAACTCCTGAAAAAGTTACTGTAACTAATATACCTGATATATTAGATGTAAACCTGTTAATAGAATTACTGGAGGATATGAATGTTACCACCGAGCGTATACAACGTGATACTTGTGTATTTCGGGCTGATAATGTAAACATAGATTATCTGCACAGTGAAGCTTATAAAAAGAAAAGCGGTCGCCTGAGAGGGTCGGTGATGCTGGCAGGGCCGTTACTGGCAAGGTTTAAAAAAGCATTTATTCCAAAACCGGGTGGTGATAAAATAGGAAGAAGAAACCTTGATACACATATTAAGGGCTTTGAAAAACTGGGAGTAAATTATGGATACCACTCAGAGGATGGTTTTTTTCATTTAACTACTACGAAACTTAAAGGCACCTTCCTCGTACTCGATGAGCCATCAGTGACAGGAACGGCCAACATTGTTATGGCCGCTGTTATGGCCGAAGGCACAACTACCATATACAATGCCGCTTGCGAGCCTTATATACAACAACTGTGTAAAATTCTTGTTCGCATGGGTGCTAAAATCAGCGGGGTGAGCAGCAATTTGCTGGTTATAGAAGGAGTTAATTACCTGGGTGGCACCGAACACACTATGTTACCCGATATGATAGAAGTGGGTTCCTTCATAGGTTTGGCGGCTATGACGCAAAGCGATATTACAATTAAAAATGCCGGTCTTGAACACCTGGGTGTTATTCCCGATAAGTTTAAGCAATTAGGCATTCAAATGGAGTTTAGCGGAGACGATATTCGTATTCCCGAACAGGATATTTATGAGATACAAACCTATATGGATGGATCTGTATTAACTATTTACGATCATCCCTGGCCCGGCTTAACGCCTGACCTGCTTAGTATCATACTTGTTGTAGCTACCCAGGCGAGGGGTAGCGTATTGGTTCACCAGAAGATGTTTGAAAGCAGGTTATTTTTTGTTGATAAACTGATTGACATGGGCGCACAGATCATTTTATGCGATCCGCATCGTGCTGCGGTGATTGGCCTTGCCAGGGAGCAACATTTGCGCGGCATTACAATGAGCAGCCCCGATATTCGTGCAGGAGTAGCCCTGTTGATCGCAGCTCTAAATGCTACCGGCAAAAGTGTTATCCAAAATATTGAACAAATTGACCGCGGTTACCAGTATATAGACGAAAGACTGAGAAGGCTTGGTGCAAGCATAACGAGGGTGTAGGGCGTAGGTGTGAGGTATGAGCTGTGAGGTATGAGCCGATTTTTCCAGGGAGATAGAATCATTTTAAAAAGAAATCATTATGTTTAATATAATTTAAGTTCTCTTGCTTATGCCTATACCTCAAACCTCATACCTCATACCTCATACCTCAATCCTCATAGTACCTCATACCTCAATCCTCCACGCCAATGACGGTTCAGATTCCAAACAAGATTATCATTTTAACCGCACCGTCGGGTGCGGGCAAAACTTCCATCACGCGGTTTCTACTTCAAAAATATTCTCAGCTTGCATTTTCCGTTTCAGCGGCTACACGTTCCGCCCGTGACAACGAAAAGAATGGGGTGGATTATTATTTTATGTCTGTAGATGAATTCAATCAAAAAATCAGGAACAATGAATTTGTAGAATGGGAAATGGTTTACGATGGAAAATATTATGGCACTTTGAAGAGTGAATTTAACAGGATCTGGGAAAATGGCCAGATCCCTATTCTTGATATCGATGTGAAGGGTGCCATTCATGTTCAACAGCAATACCTGGAAAATTCCTTTTCCATGTTCATTGAGCCTCCTTCCGTAGATGAATTAAAACGCCGGCTCGAAAGCCGGGGAACGGAAAATAGTGAAACACTTCAGGCGCGGCTGAATAAAGCTGCTTACGAAATATCATTTAAGCATCATTTTCATAAAATAATTGTGAACAGCAATCTCAATCATGCCTGCCAGGAAGCCGAAGATGCTATAAAAAAATTCCTGCAAGGCTGAACCAGGTGATTAAAATTGCGTCATATCAGTTAAAGTAAATACATTGAACCAATACATATCAGTCCTTTTTTATTATCGGCACATACCTCAAACCTGATACCTCAAACCTCGCCGAAATTTATCGGGTTTCTGTTTTTTTAATTACATTCGTAGAGTTATGATAAATTTGAACACCATAGTCTATATTGTTTTATCGATTTTATTGGTTGGTTTTTTTGTAGGTATTCAGATATCGTTTATCAGCGTAAATAAACTTACTGTTGAGTTAAAAAAAAAACAAGGGCGCCGCAGCGGTATCCTGTTATCGCATTTTTTGGATGAGCCTTCGAAATTTATTGGCGCTACGCTGGTTGGGTTTCATATTTTCCTGGTTGTTTACGGGTTGCTGGTGGGCGAAATGCTGCAACCTATATGGGAATGGCTGAGAACCAGGCAGCAAATACCCGACCCATACGTTGATTTTATCAGGCTTCTTTTTGAAACGCTTACTTCTACTTTTATCATATTATTGTTTGGTGAATTTTTGCCTAAAGCCATCTGGAGAGCCAAGAGCGAGATAATACTAAATGGATTAATATCTTCTATCACCAATTTCTTTTATAAAATATTCCACCCGGTTGCCGGAGTTTTCGTGTTTATAGCCGAAGGGATTTTGAAATACCTGTTTAATGTACGGGTAGATGAGAAGAAAGAAGCCTTTTCAAGGGCTGACCTTGAACATTTTTTTCAACAAAGCAGGGAGCAGCACCCCGACAACCAGGATCTCAATACCGAATTATTTGAAAATGCCCTGTCTCTCACCAATGTAAAGATCCGCAAATGCCTGGTGCCAAGGAAAGAAATAGTGGGGGTGGATATTTCCGTTGGCATGGATGCAGTTCATCGAAAATTTATCGATACTCAATTAAGTAAATTGCTTGTTTATGAAGGCAACATCGACCATATCCTGGGCTATATTCACCAGTTAGATCTTTTTAAGAAGCCCACCGATGTGCAATCTATCTTGTTACCTATTCCGGCCGTACCGGAAAGTATGAGCGCCACAGGGCTCATATCTAAATTTTCCAAAGAAAGAAAAAGCATTGCCTGGGTGGTAGATGAATTTGGCGGCACTGCTGGCATTGTAACCATGGAAGACCTGCTGGAGGAGATTTTCGGTGAAATAAAGGACGAGTACGATACGGAAGACTTTGAAGAAAAGAAGTTATCCGATGATGAATACATTTTTTCAGGCCGTTTGGAACTTGACTACTTAAACGAAAAATACGAACTGGATCTGCCTGCCAATGAATCTGAAACACTATCTGGTTATATTATCCATAAGCATGAAACCATTCCAAAAATAAAGGAGCGAATAATTATCGGCGATTATGAGTTTGATATAATGGGAGTAAGCGATACAAGAATTGAAATGGTTAGAATGAAAATATTAAAATAGTGTAAGGCTCAACGTTTAACGTTTAGAGTTCGAAATGCCGGACTCTCAATCGAACGGTAAGCGTTGAACTGTAAACTTTGAACAGTAAGTCGTTGCCCTTTTTTACATTAACAAATCGATATAGCGCTATATCACGTAATTTGCAAGCGGATCTTTCACAATAAATAATATATTTGCCCGCTTCAACTAATAAAATGTCACTTACAAAATTCTTTAAGAATTCCCCGGAAAAAGCTGAAATGTCGTTTATTGATCACCTGGAGGAATTGCGTTGGCATATCATGCGATCCGTAATTGCCCTGTTGATAGGCATGGTGGTTGTTTTTGTGAATATGGACTTTTTCTTTAGCAAGATAGTAATGGGTCCGGCAAATAAAGACTTCATTACATACCAGTTACTCTGTAAAATAAGTCATTCTGTAGGGCTTGGGAACAAAATGTGCCTTGATGAAATAAGCCTTAAACTTATCAGTACAGAGATGAGCAGCCAGTTTATGATGAGCTTTACCATCGCGATGGTCGGCGGCTTCATTGTAGTTTTTCCATACGTTTTCTGGGAATTCTGGCGGTTTACCAAACCCGCGCTTACTGAAAAAGAACAGCGGAAAACCAGGGGAGTTATTTTCTGGGTATCATTTCTGTTTTTCCTTGGTATTGGCTTCGGATATTATCTTATCGCTCCTTATACTGTTAATTTCTTTGCCTCTTACACACTTGACCCCTCCATCGCCAATACATTTACAGTAAGCGATTATATCGATAATATCGTATCATTGGTAGTAGGTTCAGGCATTGTTTTTCAATTACCACTGGTTGTATATTTCTTCTCGAAAGTAGGTCTGCTTACCCCAGCCTTTCTTAAATCGAACCGAAAATATGCTTTCGTTATAATCTTAATCATAGCTTCTATTATTACCCCGCCAGATGTTGTAAGCCAGATGATTGTTACTATCCCCCTTTTATTGCTCTACGAGATAAGCATCTGGATTTCTGCGAAAGTGGTCAGGGATCTTAAAAAAGACGAAGAAAAAGAATGGGGTTAATAAAACTCTTTCTGCCCACACTTTAAAAATTTACAGATGCTGAAATTAGTGACTGCGTTTTGGCTGATTCAAATCAGCAGTAGCGTTATTGCTCAATCGAGTCCTGAAAAATATGCGGCCATTATAACGGCCACGGAGCTTAAAAAACATCTTGGTGTAATTGCAGGTCCTGACATGGAGGGAAGAGAAACCGCCACTGAAGGACAGAAAAAAGCGGCCGCCTATATCGAGGAGTATTTTAAGTCACTGAACCTGTTAACAGGCAATGGAAATTCCTACCAGCAGGTGTTTTCTTTATCAGAAGATAGCATGGCAACTAGTACAATCAAAGTAGGTAAAAATGAACTTATCTATGGCAAAGATTATATGATGTCTGCCAGGGCAAATAAAACCAGGCAGGTCACATCATCGAAAATAGTATTTGCTGGCTATGGTATCAGTGATTCAGCTTATAACGATTACGACCTTCCTGATGTAAAGGGCGCCATTGTAGTTTTATCAACCGGTGTGCCTGGTTCTAAAAACATATCACCTAAAAAAAATAGCTCATCCATACTTCAATGGTCTATGGGTCGTAAATTAAGGGAAGCTTACAACCAGGGAGCAGCGGGAGTTTTTATAATTTCTCCGGGAATGGCAACTATTGATTCGGGTACCGCTAACGCACAACGCTTTTCCGGAGCTTATTTACCGCGCGATCAAAAGGATGAAAGCATAGGTTTAAACTATGCATTCATTTCGCATGCTTTCTTTTCAAAAATTTTTGGTTCTCGCAACGCAAAGAAATTATTGGAAAAATCCGCCAGCACATCCAATTTTTTATTAAACGATTATATAGTAATCAGGGAAAACATAACGTTTACCTTTTCAAGAACCAGTTATGAAAAAGGTACGAGCAGTAATGTACTGGCAGTTTTAGAAGGGTCCGACAAAAAAGATGAATACGTTTTACTTACCGCTCATTATGATCATTTGGGTAAAAAAGGAGATGTTATTTATTATGGAGCCGACGACGATGGAAGTGGCACAACATCCGTATTGGCAATGGCCAGTGCATTTGCAAAAGCAAAGGAAGAAGGTAACGGTCCTCGCAGAACCATTGTATTCATGACTGTTTCAGGAGAAGAGGAAGGACTGTGGGGCTCGGAATATTATTCTGATCATCCGATTTTTCCACTTGATAAAACAACGGTTAACCTGAATACCGATATGGTGGGAAGAATAGACCCCAAGCGTACTTACGGAGATTCGCTGAACTACTTATATGTAATTGGAGATGATAAGACAAGTTCAGATCTTAAAACAATCAGCGAATCGATCAATACTAAATATACACATCTTGAACTGGATTATAAATATAATGACCCCAAAGATCCTGAACGTATTTTTTACCGAAGCGATCATTATAATTTTGCCCGCAAAGGAATACCTATACTTTTTTATTTCAACGGAACACACGCTGATTACCACAGACCTACGGATACGGTAGATAAAATTAATTTTACCCTAATGGAAAAAAGGGTACAGTTTATTTTTTATACCGCCTGGGAAATGGCTAACAGGGATGATATGCTTAGGAGGGATATCCCTTTGTGGTAGCT
>JBDSBP010000454.1:0-4045 GCA_039921525.1 Chitinophagaceae bacterium
AATGGTCGTATAGCAAGGGCGATTGCAGATATGCAGCTTGCCCGCGTGGATAAAAGTGTCCAGCGCTTTTACAGTATGTCTGCCCAGATCAGAAAAGAGCGTAACGAATATTACGATATATTAGAAAACACTCAAAAAGGAACGCTGGATATTACTGATTGGGTGATTTGGTTCCTTAAATGCCTTGACCGCGCAATAACCGCTACAGATGAGACGCTTGCTGAAGTCATGAGGAAAGCTAAATTTTGGGAAAAAAATTCATCCCGATTCAATGACAGGCAGAAAATGATGCTAAATAAATTACTGGATGGATTCGACGGAAAGCTTACATCTTCTAAATGGGCGAAAATTGCCAAATGCTCTTCCGATACAGCTGTTAGGGATATAAATGATTTAGTTAATCGTGGAATATTAATGAAAGAGCCAGGGGGTGGGAGAAGTACAAGTTACATTCTACCGGTTTGATATTAAATTCAATTGATATCTGATATTGTATCAGGTATCCCAGTACGACAAACAATATGCGCCACGCATCATCCATTAACAAGGC
This sequence comes from Chitinophagaceae bacterium, assembly GCA_039921525.1. Lineage (GTDB taxonomy): Bacteria > Bacteroidota > Bacteroidia > Chitinophagales > Chitinophagaceae > JADCRZ01. The sequence goes on from JBDSBP010000454.1 coordinate 551, forward strand.
AATCATCGAAGAATATTAAGACTTTATGAAAAGGTTTTTTATAAAGGGGTTTACAGCAAATATTATCTATATTTATTAACATGGTCTATCGTTTTCTTGATCATTTACCGCTAATTACAAATGACGCAACCTATTAATTAATAATGTGGAAAAGCTTCTATGTTGTACCGGAAAGAAAGAATTGGCGGATTTTTAAATGCGTTAATAATTAATGATCAGAGTCAGTACGATATTCAACAGATTTCATTTTACCATGTAATTGTTACATTTCATGTTAGATTTGCAATGATGATCAAGCGCAGATTCGATAATAAAGTTTATGATGCTTTGCAAAGAAGCAACTCGTTTGCCTTGATGGATCCGCGTCAGGCTGGTAAATCACCATCGCACTCAATATTTCCGTTATGATAGATAATCATGACATATGAACAATTCTTAAAACTGGAAAAACTAACCCAGGCAGAGATTACAATTAAGAGAGGGATTGTAATTGGCAAGCGGCTGGAATATGATGATTTCTTGAAGTTATACCAATTGGAGTCTTTTTACGTCGAGTTACGTTACTCAGAGGATCAAAGTGAGGTCTTTGCAATTGCCAGTTCTGCATCTGACAATTTGCTGGAGCCATACCTTAATGCAATTGACATAAGTGAACTCCTTCGGTTTTAAACCAGGTAAATAACAGCTTTCTTTATAGCGCCGGCCGGAATATTGCTTTCTCCGTTAGAGTTCATACATGTAAAGCTATTATCCACTCAAGTTCATAACGAGATCTTCGCAATTGGTAGCACAGATCTAACAAGAATGGTGACCCATACCGCAGTTTTATTCACATTAGTAAACTTCCACGCCTGCGATCGCTGCTACCTCTGATACATTAGGTGTGGATGCAATTATCAGTTTCACCCCTTTCAATTCCTGTGGGTTTGTTTATAAATTAAACGTTTACTGTCCGATTGTGGTCGTTTATTTGTAGCGATTGACGATCTAAACTACCGTATATTACTTTTTCAGACACCTCCGCATTTGGTGAAAGCTATTGCTTAAGAATCTATAATATTCAGAATGATATTGCGTTATAATATACAGGCGTGGAAATACGGCGATACTGATAGTGACGAGCCTAATACAATTAAAGTTGAAGACTGGAATAGAGTTTTCAAAAATTGTCGTTTCTCAAAATTTATTCACAGCGACATGCTTTGGAGTTCGTCCATCCTACTTTTGATCCAACAAGAAAAAATCAATAGTATGGGTCAAAAACAATCAACCGAAAAAACCTGCAATCAATATCCGAAGAATTAGAAGATGTCTCTTTCCAGGCTTGCTTCCGAGGAAGAGAAGGTAAGCAGTCACCATTTTTGACTTCTGCAGGTTCCAGGAAAACCCGCTTGGGTTTATTGACCTGATCTTGATATTGATATCGTCAAAAGGAATTTAATCTGCGCTTGTTCAAGATACCCTAAAACATTTTGACTAAAACGACGAGAATTAACACGATTCCGAAAATGAAAAAACCCGCGTCAAATGTACTGTTGACGCGGGTTTTACTTCTTTTTAGCACTTGTTAATCCGTGTGCTGAGCTCCCCCTTCTGGGGTGAGAACTATATTGATCATCAATTCATTAAGATAGGATACTAAAACATTTATTTATTCGCCGCAAATCATGTGGCGAATAATTTTAGTATTGGCTATTTAGCGTTACATTCATCGCACAAACTTGCGACGAATAGCTATGTATATTTATCAACTTCCCAATTGGCCGAATTTCAAATGGGATCAGGATGCGATAAGTGCTTTACTTGCAGAAGTGCGTTACCGTCAGGGTCGGCTGGTAGGTAAAATGGAAGGCATGGGTTTTAGCCTGCAGGCAGAAACCTCATTGAAGACATTGACATTTGACGTGTTAAAATCAAGTGAGATAGAAGGAGAGATTCTCGATGCCGAGCAAGTACGCTCTTCCATTGCGAGGCGATTAGGTATGGATTTAGCAGGTTTAATTCCCGCAGATAGAAACATCGAAGGCGTTGTTGAAATGATGTTGGATGCAACTCAAAACTATGAATCTACTCTTACTAGCGATCGTCTTTTTGATTGGCATGCTGCGATGTTTCCAACCGGAAGACGTGGAATGCAGAAGATTGTAGTTAGTAATTGGCGCAATAACACTAAGAAGGATCCCATGCAAGTTGTTTCCGGGCCGATGGGTAGGGAGAAAATACACTACCAGGCACCTGATTCAGATCTTTTGGGCCATGAAATGAAACGATGTTTAGATTGGTTCAACTCAGACAGCTCGATCGATACCGTTCTCAAAGCGGCTTTAAGTCACCTATGGTTTGTCACCATTCATCCTTTTGCTGATGGCAATGGCCGTATCGCCAGGGCAATTACCGATATGCAGCTTGCCCGAACTGATAAAAGCGCTCAACGCTTTTATAGTATGTCAGCGCAGATAAGAAAAGAGCGATCTGAATATTATAACGTGTTGGAAAGAACACAAAAAGGAACGCTTGATATTACTGATTGGCTGGTTTGGTTTCTAAACTGTTTGGATGAGGCAATAGTGGCGACTGACAAAACACTCGCTGAAGTGATGACCAAGGCAAAGTTCTGGGAAAAAAACTCGCAAGGATTTAATGACAGGCAGAAGTTGATGCTTAGCAAATTGTTAGATGGTTTTGAAGGGAAGTTGACCTCATCTACATGGGCAAAGATTGCGAAGTGCTCTTCTGATACGGCGGTGAGAGATATAAGCGATTTGGTTACTCGTGCAGTATTAATTAAAGAACCGGAAGGTGGGAGAAGTACAAGTTATTTTCTAAAGGTCTAATGTTACAAAACTGAAGGTTAACAATTTTTATAAACAACAACTCTTACCAAGAATATACCCGAAGCCTTAAAGGTTATATTTGTTCTATAACCATTAGATCTTTCAATGTTTATAACTTCGATATTCAGGGCAGATCCTTAACTTTATATTTATAAAAACTAATAATGTCTAAAGAAACTAACTGCGGAGAGGAAAAGTTTTCCCTGCACCATGCAAGGAGAAATTTCTTAAAACAATCTGCCACATTAACTGCTATTGCATTAGCACCCACTGCATTAATAAAGGCAGCTGACGGAAACCTTGACGAAGAAGGTGCAAAATTTTTTGAGCAGAAAAGCTTACGAATAGAGGTAAATGGTATCCAGCACCAGCTTTCAATAGAGCCGCGTGTAACATTACTTGATTTGTTGCGTGAACAACTGCATTTAACAGGAACAAAAAAGGGTTGCGATTATGGCCAGTGCGGCGCATGTACAGTTCATGTAAATGGCCAAAGAGTATTGTCGTGCCTTAGTTTAGCTGTAATGCAGAATGGAAAAAAAGTTACAACAATTGAAGGGTTGGCTGAGGGTGAAAAGCTTCATCCAATGCAGGAAGCATTTATAAAACACGATGGTTTCCAGTGCGGCTATTGCACGCCGGGACAAATTATGTCTGCAGT